>CAMDKT010000001.1 GCA_945900935.1 Candidatus Sulfopaludibacter sp. SbA3
AGGTCGAGGTCTCGAATTTTAAACGGTTCAAAAAGCTCATCGACCGATTGATCACTCTGTCCATTGAACGATCTCAGCTCAAAATGAAAATGGACAAGAAGCAGTGAGAGGGATCGTTGTTAGATTAGCGAGAACTCGGTAGTCTTGAGCAAAACCTTCTGCGCCATATACATAGAATAATTCTGATCCTGTTTTCCTGAAAAGAAATTCGCGCCGGGGGCTGCAACAGATAGCGGCTACATCCATTCATTGTCCGTGGCAAGGCACCGGCCGCAAATACCTAATCGGCGCTTTCGGGCTGCTTGTTATGATAGAGACAGCATGAGGCAAATGCTCCCCTACCGTCCCGTTTCTGGCAAGGCTCGTAAAATCGGATGATGAGAGCCGATCGAATTCTAGTGCCGTTGCTGGCAGTCGCCGCGCTGGCCGCCGCCGTCAGCAGCATGGGAAAAACCTGGCCACTGGTTGCCGCGCAGGCTTTGTTGGGCGCGGCGTGGCTGTTAGCTCGCCGGCGACGTACCGGTTACGGAACCGGTACGGTCCCCATCTGGATTGTTCCAGCCGGCATGATCGTGGTATTTGGCATGGCCGCGGTGCCCTCATCAGCCGATGAATCAGCCTATCGTTTCCAGTCGCGCGTCTTTGGTGCCGGCCAATTGGCCGCGCCCGCGCCCACCGGTAAGACGCTGGTCAATCACCAGCACAAGAATGAGTTCTTCCTGGTACACACCATCCAGCGCGAAGGAAAATGGTTTGTGCAGTATGGGCCTGCCTGGCCCGCAGTCCTGGCATTGCCGGAGAAGCTGGGAATCGGGAAGTATGCCAATCCAATGTTCGCGGTGGCTTTACTTTGGATCACCTGGCGGATCGCCGCTCATCTCGAAGGGGCGGAGACAGCACGGCGAGCGCTTTTCTTTCTGGTCCTCAGCCCCATGTTTTTGCTGAATTTCAGCGGTTACTATTCCCATGGCCTGACAGCGGTACTGCTAGCCGCGACCGTCTGGGTCACGATTACCGATTCCGGCACCGCGTGGCGCTATCCGGCCATGGCTCTCGGAATGCTTATTGTGCTGGGGCTTGCCCGACCGCTTTCCGGTCTGGTCTGTGGAATTCCAATTGTCGCAATGCTGCTTTGGCACCGGCGGAAAAGACCGGCCCAGGTCGCCGTCTGTACTCTGCTGGTTGTCCTGGCTCTAGGTCTGGCGATAGGGGCGCAAGCTTGCTACAACTATCTGCAAGCCGGTGATCCATGGAAATCGCTCTACGCCGTTTACCGGGGTGAACTGGGGTTGGGATTTATCGGGCGCACACCTGCCGCCCTGTGGGAAAACCTGCTTACATTCACACTTCGGTCTCTGGTTAAGATGGCGGCGGCCATGTTCGCTTTTCCGCTACTTTTGTGGGCTGCCTGGTCCACGGTCAGGTCCTGGCGACCGGAATACATTCTGCTAGGAGTGCTGACGGTCTTGATCCCAACCGCCTACACCGTGGTTAACGAACAATCGGACACCATTGTGGGCGAGCGATTCTACGCCGAAGTCCTATTCGCCGTCGTTATTCTGGCCGCCGCCGGGATGAAAGAGTCTGTGCCCCGATGGCTGATGGTTTGCTCCCTTCTTGCGGCCGGCGCCGCTACCTTCTGGTTGGGAAAGCTGCAGCAGGAGCGCCGGAATCCTTTTGCTTCCGTTGAAGCACTGGCAGTATCACGCACGGCCCCGCAGGAGGTGGTTTTTTTGAGTGCTCTTCCCCATCTCGTGTTCGAACCGACCGACACAAACCTGAATTATCCCGATTGGCCTTACGCGCGTCCGCTCTGGTTGACCGATCCGGGGCCGGATCGCAGAACCGCGGTGGTCTGCGCCTTAGGTCGGCGCCAATGGACGGTGGTCACCCCGCCGTGGCCGGGAATTCCGGCTGCCATATCGGCCCCGGTGCCGGTGAACTGCCCGCCGCCGGCACTTTGAACGGCTTACCGTTTCGCATTTTGCGAAAGCGGACAGCACACCAACAACTTCGTCAGCGAAGCGCGGCCGCTACCGGCGGAATATGGCGACCGAATAGCCGTTCGGCTGCTGGACCTCCATTCGATACCCGCGCAAAGCCATCTGCGTCACCACCCACTCCGGAACGTCGCCAAGTTGGACGAAAACAACGATTGGCGTGTCTTTCAGTTGTCCATTCAGCAGACCGGCAACCTCCTGCTTTGCTTCCTCATCAAACCGGATTGGCAGCGGCAAAAAGCGGTTCGGCACAGGGTAGGCAACCAGTTCGTAGAACATCTGGGAGTCCAGCCCGCGGCGCCAGTCGACACGGTTTGATTCGTAGAATGAGCTTTTAAAGAACATCGGCGGCGGCTGGTTGGGCGAAACGCGGCGAACGATTTCGATTGCCGGTCTCGCTTCCATGCCGCCTGGTTGCCACGCCGTTCTCCATCTCACGGGGCTCGCTGTGCTCACCAACACCACAATAAAGGCCCACCGGGTGACTATCTCCCATTCAAAAACAGCAACGCCAATCGCCGTGAGCAATAATGCGTCGGCCGGTGCTGACGATCCCAGATAGCGGGCAACGAATACATGTATGGGCGTCAACCGCGAGACGAGAAACAAGAAAACGGACCCACCCATCCACCACACGAGAAGCAATACACAAAGGCTTGGGGCGGGGAACTCCCATTTGCGCCGCGCCGCCCCCCACACCGCAGGGGTGAGCAGCACAAGTCCGCCCGCACAAATGGCCCCGAAAACGAGCATCACTGGTGCCAGGGCGGTCAGTAGTTCGAGCCAGGTTGGTTCGGGCGAAAACACCAGCGTTTTGGCTGAGCCCGCCAACCTTCGTAACTGCTGCGCTAACGGCAGCAACAATACCGCTACGGATAGTACAGCGGCACCCAGGTCTTTCCATCTCGCCGTTCGTTTTTCAACGACAAACACCCAGAACAGGAAACAGGCCTGAGCCAGCAATGCCATCGAGTAAAGATAGTGCAAGTAGAAGATCAGCGCGGTGGCCACGGCATAACCAGCCGCGAATCGCCTCTGTCTCGTCTCTACCCATTCATAAAGCATGCAAAACGATGCCGCCACTGCCGCCGCCGCCAAGGCGTAGGGCCTGGCCTGGACATACGTTTCCAAGCTCAGCGGATGAAACAGGAGCAACACAAAGGTGCAAAGGCCCGCGGCGGGCCCCATCGCCCGTCTCGCGAGGCGAGACGTAAAGTACAGCATCAGACCCAGTCCAGCCAGACTCGGCAGACGAAGCAGCGGCTCCCGCATCAAGCCGTCTTGCAGACAGAATAGCGATGCAATCGCGCCATAGAGAAGCGATTGACCCATAGTCTCCGAAGACCTCGCGATAGCGGACCATGTCCCTTCGTGAGCCATCCAGAACGTCCAGGCCTCGTCCACCCAAAAGCTGCGAAATAACCGCGGCAGGTACACCGGGATAGCTAATAGAACCGCTATTGCGTATGCCATTCTCATCGAGTATCCTCTTGCTTATCAGGTTTTCGAATCGCCGCTCGCCGCTGGCAGTGCGTACGGGATGAGTTCCGCTTTAGCCGTTGGGTACGTCCACAAAGTAATAGAATCGCATAGATAATCGTAATAGGGCTGCTTAGAATAACAGGATCGTCGTGCCTCGCCTTGGCCGACGCAGTTGACCGCCTTATCTCGAAAGTTGTCGTGATGACGTGCCAAGACCATGACGTGCGGATCCCTCACGATCGCACCGACTGTTCGCCGGTAATGAGATCGCCACTTCTGGCGGACCCAGTGAATATACCTCGTCGTTTTTTGAGTTACTTGCCGAGACCGGTGAGATAGCACTTATAAACGTTGCTCCAGGTAGCGGAGGTTTGCCCTCAAGCGTTCGGCATTTGTCCGGATCATCCCACTTGAGTAACGCCATTTCGGCACGTCCCTTAGATAATGATCCGGTCGTAGCCCGGCTATGCCGGGTGGGTTAGGAGGACGTGTCCTTTGCGCTGCGCGTTAAAGCGAAATCAGATTGAGAACCGGCTTGCCGGTAGCGGCAATCCGGGCGGCGTGACTGGCCGAAGGCTTCTGCGCCACGATGTTGGCTATTATTGCCCACCGCCTCGAAAAGGTCTAATTGGCATCGAGAAGCCTCACCCCCTGTCTGCAATCCATTGATTTGTACCGTTTGGCTAAATCGAACTTAGCCGGGCGAATCTGATCAGCATATGCCCTTGCAGTGTTCTCTAACTCTCTCATTCTATTGAGTGTGTCTGGAGAATGTTACCTTTGCGAGGCATTGGGCAATAATAGCCTATGCGCGCCACCGCGGTGTTGAGATCGCCCCTTACGAAAAGCCGAATCAAGCGCGGCCAAGCGGCCAAACTGAGGCCGCCAGAGGCATCAAGACAGCCACCATGCTGTTGTGGCTCAGAGTCGAAAACAATAGCAAGTTCGTGCGCGGCAAGAAGCGCGCGAAGGAGAATATCGTGCGCTATCTGCTCAAAGAGTACGCCGGCAAACTTCGCCCCTCAGGCCAATAATTCCGCTGGTTTGGGCTTAATGCGTTCTTGACGCACTCCAGCTACTGCGGCTCACAACTATGCAAAGATGGAGACAGCCTCTATAATTGCATATATGCTCTCGCGTCGCCTCAGTGCTCGTCTGAATCACCTTCTGCGTCATAATCCAGCCGTGGTGTTGCTAGGTCCGCGCCAAGTGGGGAAGACTACCCTCGCGCTTGCGATCGGCAAACAAAAATCGTGCGTCTATCTCGATCTTGAGGACGAGGACGACCGGGCCAAGCTCACCAACCCAGCCCTCTACTTTGCCGATCACGAAAAAGAGTTACTCATCCTGGATGAAGTGCACCGGGTTCCAGAATTGTTTCAGCGGCTACGGGGGATCATCGACAAGGGACGGAGGCAAAACAATGGAGATGGGCGGTTCCTGCTCCTTGGCTCGGCGGCTATGGACCTGCTCCGGCAAACCGGCGAAAGCTTGGCGGGTCGTATTGCTTATCTAGAACTTGGGCCGTTTGACGCACTCGAAGTTGGCCCCGCGGAACTTGAGAAGCTCTGGGTACGGGGTGGCTTCCCTCGGAGTTTCTTGGCCGCGACGGATGATCTTAGTTTCGAGTGGCGGCGAAACTTCATCCGAACTTACCTGGAGCGAGACGTTCCACAATTCGGTTCCCGCATACCGGCTGAGACACTTCGGCGCTTCTGGACCATGTTGGCCAATAATCAAAGCCAAATACTAAATGCCGCCAACCTTGCGAGTGGTCTGGGTGTTAATGGTAAGACAGTCGCTGGCTACCTTGACCTTTTGGTTGACCTCTTATTGGTTCGGAGATTGCCTCCATGGCACCGCAATTTGGGCAAGCGGCTTGTCAAATCGCCGAAGGTCTACGTGCGTGACAGTGGTATCGCGCATGCCCTGCTAGGAATTCGAGATAAAGAATCCCTGCTTGGCCATCCGGTTGTTGGCCAAACCTGGGAGAGTTTCGTCATCGAAACGCTGCTCACTGCCGCTCCTGACGGCACCGAGGCCCACTACTATCGGACATCGAATGGTACAGAGGTCGACCTTATCCTCACATTGCCTCGTGGAACAAATTGGGCAATCGAAGTCAAGCGCAGTTCCGCTCCCAAACTCGAACGCGGATTTCATTCGGCGTGTGTCGATCTCAATCCCGCGAGACGTTTTCTGGTGTATCCCGGTGCCGAACGTTTTCCTCTAGATGAATTCACGGACGCCATCGGAGTTGTTGCTTTAGCCAATGAGCTTCAATCGGTCAAGTAGGCTTATTTTGGTTCTTCGCTGTTTCATGTGCGTAAGGCTGAGAGATCGAGCTTACCGGCAATGAGGTAGACGATGGTGGCGAGGTTACGGTCATGGCGGTAGCCGCGGGCCTTCGCCTTAGCGGCTTGGACGAGACTGTTGATTCCTTCGAGGATGCCATTGTTGATGCCGGAGATGAACCAGCGGAGGATTCCGTCCTGGTGTTTGCGGATGGTTTTGGCGACTTTGATGATGGGTGGAAGACGGCTGTGGGTCGCCCAGAAATACCACTTGTCGAGGAAGGCTTTGGCCTTTTCGGCTGGCTGATTAAAGAGGTCCTGAAAGGGGAGGCGAATCTCGTAGGCGCGGGCGGTTTTCAGATGGGAGTTGGCGATGTCGAGGGCGTCGAACTTTTCCCACTGGCGCTCGTTGAGGTCCTCGGGGTTCTTGAGCCAAACGTAGCGGCTTTTTGCCAGTTCGGGAGCCGTCTTTTGCTCGAGGCGGCGGACTTGGTCGACAGCCTCGTCAACGACGCTGTCGACATGGAATTTGTCGTAGGTGACTTGGGCGTTGGGCAGGCACGCCACTTCGGTTTCCCCGGCTTGCTGAAAGCGGATCCCCAGGAACACCGGAATAGGGGTGCTGACGAGCGTGACGGCCGAGACGCGGTGGTAATATTGCAGACACTCGCGCAGTTCGCCGTCTACCTTCCGTTCCACTTTCCTTTCCAAGCACGCATCGCAACAACGCGCGTAGGAACTGCAGATCTCGATCCCATCGACGGCGGCGGCCATGCGTCCCATGGCCCACTCCGATCCCAGGACGCCGTTTCTCTTCAACCGCTGCGCAATGGTACAGCCGAGCGCAAAAAGCGAATCGATGTCCTGGCGCTGCATGGCGTAGCCGAGCATATCCTCACTGATCGGCCCAATCCGTTTGGAAAGGGCACCGTCCCTACTCTCGAACTCGATCCGATGAAGCGTGCCGAACTGACAGGCCGATCCCAGGAACACGGCGTCGAACACTTTTTCCCAAGGGTGGAGCGGATACGTTCTCCCCTCGGGCATACCGGCTACCAGATCGGCGAAGCCAAACACCTTGTCGAGATAGGCCTCAAACTGCCGACGAACCACGGCGCTACTTCTCCTCCTTCTGACGGAGGAACCGGCGCAGGTTCAGCCTGGCGATCTTCCCGGCGGACTCTTCAAAGCGCTTCCGCATTTCCACTTTGGCGCGCACTTGCTCGGCCAACTCGGCGGAAAGATGAAAGGTTCGCGGCTTGCCCTCCCACACCACCGACAACAGAAACTCGTGATGGAGTTGCTTGCCGTCAGCGCAACGGCAGTTGGGCTTGCCGCATTTGCGGTCGCGTTCGACGAACGAGCCGGGAAGCATTTCCCGCAAAAAATCCAAACCGCGAATGAGCCTGCCGCGGAGGTCGAGTTCAGGGTCGTTTTCCATCTGACACTCAGTATAGTGTCAGACAAACGTCGAAGCAAGCACTTTCTTAGATTTGCAAGAACGACCGGAAAACTCAGCGGCCCACTACTTCTCTCGATTCAACACCTTGGACCTGTCACCAAAGTGGCGTTACGAAATCGCTGCGGGTTTCCCTCCAAAGACCGGCTCAGGAAAAGGTCCCGAAACCCCCGCCCCCCTTACCAACGGAGCCCCAGCGGACTCCGAATAATGCCGCGGCTCAATAACCCGCTTCAGCAAATACGTCCCCGGACTATAGTCAACCACAATCTCTTTCAGCGTCACCACCAACCGCCCCACGTCGCGGGATTCACAAATCTCACGAAGGCATGCCAGCCACGCCATCATTTCACCTTCCGGCAAGCCGCTGCCCACAAAGATCCGGATCTTCTCGTGCGCGGTGCGTACCGTATCCTCATCCAGCGTGCTCACCTCTTCGTAGAGCTTCTCGCCAGGCCGCATACCGTTGAATGCAATCTTAATGTCTTCATCGGGCTTCAGCCCCGACAGCAGAATCAGGTTTCTCGCCAGATCCACAATCTTCACCGGCGCGCCCATGTCCAGCACGCAGATCTGGCCACCCGCTCCAATCGCCGCGGCTTGCAGAACAAGCTGGCACGCCTCCGGAATCGTCATGAAAAACCGTCGCATCTCCGGATGCGTCACCGTCACCGGCCCGCCCGCCGCGATCTGCTTCTTGAAGATCGGGATCACGCTCCCATTGGAGCCAAGCACGTTACCGAATCGCACCGCCACGTACTTGATCCGAAAATGATTTTCCTGTAGCGCCAGCAGCAGCAGTTCCGCCACCCGCTTCGTTGCCCCCATCACATTTGTCGGCCGTACGGCTTTATCGGATGAGATCATCACGAACTCTTCCACGCCATTCGCCGCCGCCGCGACGGCCACATTATAGGTCCCAAAGACGTTGTTCTCAATCGCCTCGAACACGTGCGTCTCCATCAGGGGAACGTGCTTGTACGCCGCGGCGTGATAGACCACCGTCGGCGAATATTGCCGCAGCACCTCGTCCAGCCGTGTGCGATTCTGAATGCTGCCAATCTCTGGGAAGAACGGCGTTTCCGGAAACGTCCGCCGCATTTCGCGGTCGATTTCGAACAAAGGGGATTCGGCGATCTCGAATCCCACAATCCCGGCGGGATGGAATCGGGCAATCTGCCTGCACAGTTCGGAGCCTATGGAGCCAGCCGCGCCTGTCACCATCACCACTTTCCCTTCCAGCGCCCCGCGGATCTGGTGTTCTTCCAGGCGTACAGGGTTGCGTCCCAGCAGATCCTCCACCGCCACCTCCCGGATTTGCCCCGCCAATCCGCGTTCTTCTATCACCTCGCCCAATCCCGGCACCGTCTTACACTCCACACCCGCCGCGTGGCAATCCGTCAGGATCCGGGTCATCTCCGCGCCCGTTGCCGAAGGCATCGCGATCAGAATCATCTCGATTTTGTGCTTCACTGCCAGCGTTGCGATCCGGTCTCCCCCTCCCAGCACCTGGACTCCAAGAATGTGTACGCCAGTTTTGTCCGGCCGGTCGTCCAGAAATCCCCGAACTCGATACAGCAATTTAGGATTCTTCTGAATCTCCCGAAGTAGAGTCACTCCCCCGCCGCCCGCGCCGTATATCAGCGTTTCCTTGTACCCATCGCCGCCGCGCTCATTCTCCGATGCCTCCGCCGTCAGGCGCACAATCATCCGAACTCCCGCCGTACCTAAAAAACAGATCATCAGATCAATCAGGTATATAGAGCGCGGGAATCCCGCCGGTGCCAGCATAAGGATCGCCAGGCAACTGAGTCCGGAACCCGCTAGGTTGCCAGCCGCGATCCGCAATAGATCCGCCACCGAAACATACCGCCACCAACCCCGGTCCAGGTTCGCCACGCGGAAGACCGCGCTTTTCACCACGATCCAGATAGGAATCGCGTAAGCCAAGTGCCCCAAATATGCGGGAGGCATAGTGAGGTCGAACCGCAGCACAAATGCCAGCACGCCAGCGAGCGCAATAATCCCAATCTGCGCCAGCAACACCGCCACTCGGTGGATTCCGGCGAGCTTTTCCATGAATTCTTGTGCTCTACGCATCATCCGCTCCTCTGTTGCCAAAACCTGGAAGCCCGGCGTCAGCCGTGAACATTGCTCGAATCGTGCTTGTACCTTCTAAACCTGCGAGTCCAAGCCCGCACGAACTTCAGTTGTGGAACGTACGGCTTGGCGGACAGATGGTTCCTGCCCGGCGTCATAACGAAATGCCATGTACACTAACGGAGCCATGGCGACCACTGCAAACAGAGGTCCGGCCACCGGCCACACACACGCTCCCCAGGCTAGCGGGAACAGCCAAGCCACGTTGACCGCCGCAATCGTCAGCGTCACTTTCGCGTGGCTCCCCCACCGCCGGGCGGCGTGCTGATAGGCATGACTGCAATGCGCCTCGTACCACCGCGCCCCGGCAATCAATCGCCGTATCAGCGTGAACGTGGAATCGACAATAAAAACGGAAAGCAGAATCAGCCATGGCCAAATCAGCCACGGTTGTTCCTTGGCGCTCGCAATCGCTAAAACGCCGAACACAAATCCCAGAAACCCGCTACCCGCGTCACCCATGAAAATCCTGGCCGGCGGCCAGTTCCACACCAGAAAACCGGCACTGGCGCCTACTAGAGCCAGTGCGCCGTCAGCCAAGCCGCCGAGTCCGCTCCACGCCAAAAGCAAGCCGCCCAATCCGCCTGCGCAGAGTGCTTCCAGCCCCGCAAGGCCGTCTATTCCGTCCATGAAGTTATAGAGATTAATCATCCACACCAAGCCGACAAGCGCAAGAAGCTGGCCAACCCAACCCCAATCCCAACTGAAACTGCCCAAGTGCAACGGTCCAATCCCATTGAGCTGCCACAAAGCCCATCCAGCCGCAGCGAAGTGAATCAGTAGGCGCAACCAAGCCGATACCCGGAAATGGTCGTCCAGGAACCCCGCTACAGCCACCGCCAGTCCGCCCCCAGTAAGCGCCCAACCGACACTGCCGGATAGGGTGCCCGACTGCACGAACAACAGAACTGCCAAGAGAAACACCAGAACAATGCTCACGCCGCCGCCCCGCGGTGTTGGCGCCGAGTGAGAACTACGCGCGTTCGGGACATCCAGGACTCTTCGCCTGACAAGGTAACGCCTCATCAGCGCGGTCAAAAGCGCTGAAGCGAGAAAGGCAACGATGATTATGAACACGGCACTGCCTTCGGTTACGCCAATTGTCTCGACGATTCCAGGTACCAGCGAGCAGTGGCTGCCAGCCCGCCATCCAGCGTGACTGGGGGGGTCCATCCCAGAGTTTGCCGCACCTTATCGGAGTTGATCACGAGCGACCCAAGCAGCCTGTTAACTGCGGCCTCTTTCCCAACCAGCCGCGCGGCGAGCCGTACCGGAAACTCAGGAACCGGCAGAAATCGCGCGGAACGCCCGAGTGCCCGGGCCAGTCGGGTAACCAGTTCTCGCGTCGACACATCCTCGCCATCACTGACCATAAATGTCTGGTTGGCCGCTCCAGGATGGCTGGTACATACTGCTAGAACATCCGCAAGATTCTCGACTCCGATCAAGCTTCGCCGGTTTTTTGTATTCGGTATTGGCAGCGGGATCCCTCGCGCCACCAAGCTCATCAGCCGCAAGAAATTTGCCCGCACCCCGGGACCATAAACCAGCGGCGGCCGGACAATAACAATTTCGATTCCTGTTTTCGCTGCAACGGATCGCAACGCTTCCTCAGCCTCCCATTTCGAGACGGCGTAGGGATCCTGAGGATCAGGCACATCTCCCTCCGCAAAAGGCATCCCGGAAGTGGACTCGCCGTTCACTTTCACCGTGCTCACAAACACCATCCGGCGAACGCCCCTCTCCGCTGCAACGCGGGCCAGCGCCTCAGTAGCGTCAACATTAACCCGCCGGAATTCCTTCAATGGATCGGCCGTGTCGTCGTGCATAATGTGGACGCGTGCGGCCAGGTGTACAACCACTGCCACATTCTCAAGGGCATCGTTGAGATTCGGGCTCGCACCCAGGTCCCCGATAGGAGCAAATTCACTCAGCCCGGGTGCCGCCGCCTGCAGCGCAGACCACAATCCACGATTTTGAACGCCCGCACGTGGAACGTAGCCGCCTCGTAGGAGCCTGCGGCACAGAGCCGTGCCCACAAAGCCGTCCGCGCCCGTAACGAAAATCCTGGTCATGGTTTCCCGAGATCGCGACGTCAATTTTCCCGCCGCGCGCGCATCCACAGTTGGTACTCATACCGCGCCAGAGTCGTCTGATCGGGAAACTGTGTCAAAAACTCCTTTCGCCTACTCCGATGACACATCAGCCCACCAGAGACCTGATCAGAAAGTCGTATTGCAGCGCGACTGCCTTTTTCGAGTACCGTTGCTCAACGAACGACCGGCCGCGCAAGCCTTCAGAAACCAATCCACCTCTACCTCTGAAAGCTTCTAATACAGCGGCGGCGTACGCGTCATTATTTCTTACAGGAACAACCGTGCCGCACTTTGATTCCCGAACAATCCAGGCTAACTCGGACTCCAGCTCGGTGCTCACTATGCTCGGCTTTCCACAGGCCATCGTCGTATATATCTTTGAAGGAAATCCGTCACGCCCAGCATCCGGTGCCATTGTTATCGTCGCAACGTCGCACGCCGCATTAATTTCTGGCATTTTGTCCCGCGGTTGGTAGTTCAGCACCAGGACATTATTCAAGTTCCGCTGAGCGACGGTTCGCACCAGCCACTCACGGCACGTGCCATCACCGATGATGACGAACTTCATCGGCTGTTCCCGGAGGCGGTCGGCGGCATATAAAATCGGGCCCCAGTCCTGAGCTACGCCAATGTTGCCCGCGTACATAATGACGAATGGGCTGATCAAACCATGCTCACGCGCGAAGGCGTTGTCACGGGGAAGCGGCCGATAAAACTCAGCGTCGACAAAATTCGGAATAGTTCGCACCTTCTGACGACAAGCGCATCGCGCCGCAACGATTCTCGTAAAGCGATCAGCAATTGTCACGACTGCATCACACTTTCTGTAAATCAGACGCTCTAACTTCTGAAGTACCTGAATGGCAAAAGAACTACGAATCAAGCCACGATGAATTGCAAAATCTGGATACAGTTCCTGTACAATGTAGACACAGGCTGCGCGATGCCGTCTACTTATAAGCCAAGCTACAAGCCCAATCGACAGCGGCGGTGACGGTGCGATTATTATGTCGAAGGCCTGGTCCTTCCGATATGCCCAGTAGAGGCTTTTCAAATGAAATCCCAAGTACGCAAGACTGCGTGCACCAGGACTGGCAGTCCTCCCACCCATCGGAACATGCCATACTGGCACCCCTCCCAACGTACTGTAATAGAGCCCCGAAGCGGCCTTGGACAAAGGCTGCCGAGTCATCTCGGACTCAACGGCGTTATAGTGCGGAGTAGTCGTCAATACCGTGACTACGTGCCCAAGCTGCTGCAATTCCTGAGCTAAATCGGCCATCAGGTACGCGGTGGACACACCGTCCGGGGAAAATATTAATGAGTGCAACAGAATTCTGGCCACGGTCCACCGACTGCTTCAGACGACTTCTGGGTTGGAGGATTAGAATTGGAGACGAGCAAGCTCAGTTCCTGTCCGTTCGGTTCGCTTTGCTGTCTGTCGGCGATTCCCTCTTCAACTCCAACAGGTTCCTCTGATAGTGCTTTTCCACCCCACATGCCTTATACTCCAGAGAATCGCATAGTCGCCTCAGCTTTCACTCACACGTGGGCTGCAATTGCTGACGTTAGCTCTTTCTCCAAACCACTGTATTGACGTAGTCTGTGTAGCTCAGAATGATCCGAACCACCTTCTCCGACACATTCGCGGCGTTGTAGTCTCCCACAATCCGCAGTGTCCTATTCGGGCCGACAGGCTGGGTGTCGAGTACCCTCATTGCAGCCAGAATCCGCTTCGGATCCAGTCCAACCATCATGACCGCGCCTTCTTCCATACCCTCCGGGCGTTCGTGCGCTTCCCGGATATTTAGCGCCCGGAAGTTCAGGATAGATGACTCCTCGGTAATCGTGCCGCTATCAGAGAGCGTCGCCCGGCCCGCCATCATGAGGTGGACGTAATCGGAAAAGCTCATCGGCTTCATCAGCCGGACTTTCTCAGGGAAAGTGATGCCCTCGGAGTCGATGCGCTTCCGAGTTCGGGGATGGACGGAGACGATGACTGGCAGTTCGTATTGCGAAGACAGCAGGTTCAGCACCTCTACCAAGTTTCGGAACTGGCGGGGTGAGTCGATGTTTTCCTCGCGGTGTGAGCTGACGACAAAATATTCGCCCTCCTTAAGGCCAAGGCGTTCCAGGACGTCCGAGCGGTCGATCTTCGGGCGATAGTACGTCAGCACTTCGCACATGGGGCTGCCGGTCTTGATGATGCGATCCGACGGGATACCCTCCCTCAGCAGGTACTCCCGCGAGAGATCGCTGTACGGCATGTTGATATCACTGATATGGTCGACAATTTTCCGATTGATCTCTTCCGGCACACGCTCATCGAAACAGCGGTTTCCCGCTTCCATGTGGAAGACCGGGATCTTGCGCCGCTTCGCTGCGATCACGGACAGACAACTGTTCGTGTCGCCCAGCACGAGCATGGCGTCCGGCTGAACCGCGCCGAACACCTCATCGCTCTTCGCGATTACGTTCCCGATGGTCTCCGCTGCAGATTTGCCGGCCGCTTCCAAGAAGTAGTCCGGTTTTCGTATTTCAAGGTCCTCGAAGAAGATTCCGTTCAGTTCGTAGTCGTAATTCTGGCCGGTATGAATCAGGACGTGATCCATATGCCGGTCGAGCGCTGCGATGACCCGGGAAAGGCGTATGATTTCCGGGCGGGTGCCTACAACCGTAGCGACTTTCATGTGGTAACCAGAACCGGGACTTCGGCAGGTGCCAGCACCGGCAGGAAGTAGGTGTCAGGCCTGTCCGGGTCAAAGATCTCGTTGGCCCAGAAGAGCGTGACCATGTCCCCAGGCCCGATGTTTTCGATGGAATGCGTCCATCCCGGTGGAATGTCTATCACCTGAAAGGCCTCGTCACGTACCCTGTACTCCACCACTTCCGCACTCTCGATCTGGCGCATCCGGATGATACCCTCACCTTCGACGACGAAGAACTTTTCGGTCTTCGTGTGGTGATAATGGTTCCCACGCGTCACACCGGGCCTGGTTCGCGAGACGAAGATCTGGCCGAAGTGTTTCGATTTTATGAACTCGGCTAAACAGCCGCGCTGGTCGGACTTGATTTCAAGCTGCTGCCGCCGCGCCTCGTCCGGCACGTAGGAGAGGTACGTTGCGTAGAGCTGCTGATTGAACCGGACTGCGAAGTCGGGAGTGAGCAGATTGCTGCGCATGTCATGGAACGACTGTATACGGCCCGCCAGATCGCCGAGCGTCAGATGGAAGGACGGGATGTCGCGATGGCCGTTTGATCCGGCGTGGGTCGGCAATTCGGTCAGAAAAGCCTTTATGACATCATCCACGTGGACTAACTCCAACTCGCGGCCCGGATCGGAGATCTGAATGGGTAGGTCGTTCGCCACGTTGTGGCAGAACGTCGCCACCACCGAGTTGTAGTTCGGCCGGCACCATTTCCCGAACACGTTCTTCAACCGGTAGATGCAAACCTGTGCCCCGCTCTGAGCCGCGAACTCTCGTAAAGCATCCTCCGCGTGCCGCTTGCTGACCCCGTAAGGATTCTCCAGTTCGGCCTGGACCGAAGAAGACATCACAATCACGGGCGTACGGCCAAGCTCAAGGAGGATCTCGCAGATGTCGCGCGTTAGCCCTGCATTCCCGATCTCGAACTCCTCGGTGATCTGCGGACGGTTGACACCCGCCAGATGGTAGACGATATCCGCTGCCTCCAGTCCGGCGCGCAAATCGCCCGGCGAGTTATCAACGTCGAAAGGGGCCACAACGCAGCCCTCGTGCGCCTGCAGGAGGGCGGTGAGGTTTCGCCCTATGAATCCGCGAGCGCCCGTCACCAGGACGTTCATACGGCCACGCTCGGGGTCTTCAAGGCTTCCTGCACGCAATCGAGTTTCAGGAGGAGTTCGACCATCTCGGCCTGGTTCATCCTGTGCGTATTGTGCGAGGTGTACTCCTTGGCGAACGAGACATCCACCTGGCCTTTAGTAAAGTAGAGGGAGTAGTTCAAATCTCGAATGTCGGCCGGAATGCGGTAATAGCCGCCGCGATCTTCCGCCTTGGCCATCTCTTCCCGGTTGAGCAGCGTCTCGTACAACTTCTCGCCGTGGCGGGTACCGAGAATCTGGATTTCGTTATCGGCATCGAAGATCTCCTTCAAAGCCTCCGCCAGGACGAGAATCGTGGCGGCCGGAGCCTTCTGCACAAAGATATCGCCGGGTCTGCCGTTCTGGAACGCATACACCACCAGGTCCACCGCATCTTCGATCGTCATCATGAAGCGGGTCATGTTCGGATCGGTGATGCTCAGTGGCTTACCGGCGAGGATCTGGCTGATGAACAGCGGGATCACCGATCCTCGCGATGCCATGACATTGCCGTACCGCGTACCGCAGAAAATGGTGCCGTTATCGCCATACATGCGGGCCTTGGCGACCATGAGCTTTTCCATAAGCGCCTTGGACATTCCCATGGCGTTGATAGGATAGACGGCCTTGTCCGTACTGAGCACGATGACGTTCTTGACGCCGCAGGCCAGAGCGGCGCTGAGGACGTTCTCCGCGCCTAAGGTATTGGTTCGAACAGCCTCAAGCGGAAAGAACTCGCACGAAGGAACCTGCTTCAGAGCGGCGGCATGAAATACGTAATCGACGCCGCGCATCGGGGCCAGAAGGCTGCTCGGCTCGCGAACGTCGCCGAGAAAGAACTTCAACCGCTCGTTGCGCAGGGCGTTCCGCATATCGTCCTGCTTCTTCTCGTCTCGGCTGAAGATGCGGATTTCGGCTATGTCCGTCCTCAGGTAACGCCGGACCACGGCGTTGCCAAAGGTGCCGGTCCCGCCGGTGATTAATAGAGTGCGTCCTTTGAACATAAAACTTTGTTTTAGAATTGCGACATGGAAACCCTGCCCAATCGGTGCTGCGGACCAGCCCGGTATTTTGGGTTCCTGCCCCGAGCGCTTTATTCTAGGGTCGCCATCCTGAGCGCCAATCGGAACAACGCCCTGTTTTGTTCGATCACAGCCGGGTCGTTCGCGCGGCTTGTTCCGAACGCGGCAGCGCGCCTGGACATCGCGGCGTGCTCTTCCGACCCCATATCGACGCATTGCTGAAGGGCATCGCGGAATCGCTTCGGCTCACACAACGGTAGGTCCCACCCAACCCCCAGCGTCTCCAGATTGCGCCACGGAGTCTGGTCGCTGATCAGCACCGGGCAACCTGACGCCAACGCCTCCCCAATCACATGCCCAAAGGCCTCGCCCTGAGTCGGCAGTAGCAGCACATCGTGCTCGGCAAACACTTGCGCAACCTTCTCGTGTGCTATCTCACCCCAGTACTGTGCCCGGATGTTTGCCGACAGCTCCGCGATCAGGCCTTGGCACTCCTCCCAGTACTCCGCATCTTCCACCGGACCGTAGAGATCGAAGGATACGTCGCCCGAGACGCCCTGCATCATTCTTAGCGCACCTGCCAGGTTCTTCATCTGTGAAAACCGCGAAAGGAACACGACGCGAAGTTGACCTCGCCCCTTAGGCTGCCTGTTTGGCGCGTCCGGCCTTGGCATGCTTGCGATATCCGGCGTCGTAGCCACCACCGCGCTCGTCCCCACTCCCCCGATCTTCATTTTCGAGTCAGGGGTGACGCCTGCGACGTCGATGTGCCGCACCAGCGGAAACTGCCGACTTATGTCGGCCGCCTCGAACACACTGTGGGCGTGCCAGATAAGACCTCGATACAGTCCGAGCCATCGGGCGATCCTTAAGTAAAACAGCTTTCGTCGGTGCTTGAACTTCAGCGCCCCCGACGAAAACTCACCGTGTGGTGCAAGCACCACGCATCGCAGTCGGCAAAGCTTGAGCCATCGCATGATCAGGGCCAGGATGGAGAAGCGCCAGGAACAGAAGCTGTTGAGGTAAAGGACCGTGTCCCGGTCGACGGAACGAAGCAACGCGGACATGCCGAGCAAGCCTGGGAATCCCGGTCTTAGGTACATGACCTCCGCGTAGCCAACGCGAAGCCACCGATTCACGACGATGCCAGGAAACGGCAGCTTGTCCCCGAGATCGCGGTCCAAGGTCACGATCCTGAAATGGAACTCTTCGCCAATCGCCGCCACCAAGTTGCTGACGCTGCGGATAGGACCGCCATATTTGTAGCCGGGGAGGTACCCGCCAACCAGCACTAGGACGCGAAGACCAGATGCAGCTTCAATAGGCGCTATGATCGAATCAGTTTCGTGTAATGGCTGTTGAGTGGACATATTCGGCTATACGCCCGTAGTGCGATTCCCAAGTTCTTTGGTTAATGAAAAAACGGCGAGCGAGTCGGCGGATAGGCGGCAATCTCATCCGTCTCTTCCACCGTCTTGGCAACTATTACTTAACACCCGCCCGTCCGTGGGATCTGAATTGATCCTATTCTCTCGCCGCAGAGAAGACCGAGGTCTCAGCTGCCGGTAATTGCAACTCAGACAACAGGGATTTGCGTGACGGGGACCGCATGATGTATCGCAAAAATCATCTTCTTCAACAGTAGATAGATCCTCCGCTATGCTTAGCGTCAATTGCGTCGATGGCGAGGTGGATGCCAGGGTCCATCAAACACATTAGCACAGACTCAGGGGCGCCAGGAAGTCGCCGAATTGGATCAAGCATTACCCATGCCGACTCAATAAATTAGGATCGGACATAACAGTTTCACCTAAAGACACTGTCGGAGTTGATCCGATGCGCTCTCGCAGCCAACTGCCAAAAATCCTCAATCCTTCATCAATTGACGTGGTGGGTCGCCATCCGAGGAGTCTAGCCGCCTTCTCGATGTCAGCCAAAGTACGCGGAACATCACCGGGCTGCGCAGCCACGAAACCTATTTCAGCAGTTATGTCAAGCTCACGCTCCAAGGCCCGAATCAGTTCTAGTAGCGGTACTCCTTCACTGTTGCCCAGATTGACAACCTCATACTTAGACCCAGTATAGGCGAGAGCGTGACAAATACCTGCGACAACATCTGCGACAAAAGTGTAATCACGAGTGGACGAGCCATTACCATAGACCTGAATAGACTGCCCGCTTATCATCCGTTCGGCGAACTTTCTAATGACCAAATCGGGCCGCTGACGAGGCCCGTAGACTGTAAACAGTCTCAGGGCGATGAATCGGATACCGTACAGATGAGAGTAGACGTGGCCCAGAAACTCTCCGCTCAATTTGGTACTCGCATAAGGACTTATTGGGCTAAGGACGCAGTCAGACTCCGACCACGGGACGTTGGGGTTTACTCCATAGACGCTACTCGACGACGCGAATACAAAACATCGCACACAGCACGCTCGCGCGAATTCGAGCATGTTCTGCGTGCCCGCCACATTAACTTCTTGATACGTCACCGGATCTTCGATCGAGGGGCGAACTCCACCCTTGCCAGCCAAATGCACAATTGAATCGTAGGGCTGAATGAGAGACCTGAGAGCAGCCACATCACGAATGTCCACATCCAAGATTCTTGCACTTGAGTTTTGTCGGATACTCGCGAGATTCTCCTCCTTAAAACTACGGGGGTAGAAATCGTCGAAATTATCCAGGATTGTTACTGATGCGCCTTGCGAGAGAAGGCTTTCGACTAGATGGCTTCCAATAAAGCCGGCCCCGCCCGTGACTAGGATATTCATACCAATTCACTCCTCTCATAGTGAATATGCAAGTGACGATCATTATCGTACCACACTCTTGTTAGCTGGCACGGCAATCATTTTGATTTGATCGTGATGCTTTCGCACACGACAGTCCCTATGCTCCCTGCTCCGTAGTGACCTTGACGACCACCTCATTTACAATGGACACTCCTACATCCACCGTCCATAGGAGCGCGGTTTCCCGCGCATGAGTTCCGATGCTCATTCGTACGTCACGACGGCTCACGATGAGAGCTAACTGCTCCGCAAGTTGCGTGACGTCGCCGGCTCTGTGAATTAATCCATTCAAGCCATGTACGATGCGGTCGAGGACAGCTCCCGTGGCATCCGACCCCAATACCGCCAACCCACTACTCATCGCCTCAGTGACCGCATTAGCGTAAGGGTCCCATAGGGCAGAGTGAATGAGAACATCTCCCGATGCATAGAAACTTGCCAAATCCGATGGTTCAAGCCAGCCGACGAATTCAACCCGGTCTGCCACATGTAATGTGATGCACAACGCTTCAAGTGCTGCCCGATCGGGGCCTTCACCGGCAATTCGATAACGTATCAGCGAGTACAACTTCGGATGTACTTCTCGGATCATCGCCAAGGCAGTCAAAGCCAAATCACACCCTTTTAAGGAATTCAAGAGGCGTCCAGAGGATACCAGCACGACTTCCCGGGTACTTTGCCGATTCCCAGCCGGTCTGAAGTAGTCGGTGTCGATGAAGTAAGGCAGATTGACAAGTTTCCGCTCAGCACAACCCATTTGCGTGAGAGCATTGAGGGCTGGCTGCCCAGTTCCCATCACGAATGCCGCGTTCTTGAACACCCATTTCACCCACGCAGATCGCAATGCAGCTTTTACTGGGTTCCGTCTCTTTAAGACATTGGGGGTATCGGTCCAAATCACAAAAGGGCGCTGTAACGCCGCCGCGGAGGTCAGTAGCAGGAATCGTGTAATGCAACTCCATCCACCGACAACAAACAGGACGTCACGCCTGCACAATAACCTTAGTAATGCTAAGTCTACGCCACAGTACTTTTTGGAATTACAGCTATCGAAGCCTATTCGCATCGACGAACGCCAAGGATGAGAGGCGATAGCGGGCGCCATGAAACGTACGTTCAAGCGAAGGCCGGATTTTGCCAGCGCGCCAAATAAAAACTCATTGTACGGCGTGGGTTGAGTTGTAATCCACTCGAGTTGCATATTAGCTCCGGCGGATGTCGCCTATATCCGCGAGCCACGCCTTCATCCTGTCGTCAACGCTGTGACCATCCCTTATACATCGAAGTCGTCCTGCTTCCGCTATTTCTTTAAGTTTTTTGGGACTAGCAAATGCCGACGCAACCACCATTTTTAGTTCTTCGGGCGAAGAAAAATACAACGCTTCAGATCCTTCAGCGAAAAGCGTCAACATTTCGGGAGTCCGCTCGCTAAGCAAGACACCTCCGCACGCAGTAATTTCGAAGACTCTTCGCGTATAAGCATCGCGATTCAGCCGAGAGAAGAAACACAGGCACAGTCGGGCCGCGCATAAAGCTTTGCTGTATGTCTCGCCTGTGATCTCCGGATTAGGCCTGAAGTGAGACTGCGGAGTCACGAAGTGCATCCATGTGGAAAGCGGCCCATAAACTCTTAACTTGTATTCCGATTCAGCCAGATACTCCAGGCAATCGTACCGGTACTGTTCGCAATGACCGATAAAGACTACATCGCAGCCATACTGACCGCGCTCGGCGTCGGTTAACTTCACAGGATTGTGGATCGAAGGAACAAAGTACGAGCGTAGGACACGGCTTCTTCGCGATCCGGCGTTATCATAATCCGGAATATTTGACGAACGGTATACATAATTGCAGTCGTACAATGGAATTGTCCTGACAAACAACTTCCACAATCGCCTCAAGTGCAGCGATCGAGATTCCACATACTGCGGGCTGAACGGATCATCATTGTTAAACGAGACAACCGGGCCACCCGTGCACCGCTTCAGCTTTTCAATGGTTTCCGGTAGAATATTTACTCCGCGCCAAATCAGCACCACATCTGGCCGAACAGCTTCAGCGTATCTGATCAGCGCGTCATTCATTTGTCGAATGCAGAGCACAGAGATATTGTACTTCCGCTCTGCCCTCCCTAGAAGAGAATCAAAGAAACTTGACCATTTAAACGGTACAACGATTACGCCCAGCCGTCGCAGGGCGTCTGCGCATGCTGACTCATAAATTGTATGTCGCCAATCTCCCGCTATGAGAATCGTCACGTCGCTGGAATCTCCGGAACTGTTCGCGGTTTCCAACCCAGCACCTTGAAGATTGCTTCGAAACGATGACGCCATCTATGCGAAGCCATGGATTTTTCATACGCACACGCAGCGATCACCTCTCTGTACTCAGGATATCGTACCACTCGCCGTGAAATGTCCACCATCTCATCAATCGATTGATAACACAGTATCTCTTTTCCAACATGGAACAGATCGGCGAGATCGCCGTTGAATGTAGTCAAATACGTACACCCCGCCCCCGGCACTTCGAAATCCCGTCCCTTCAGCGTAGTCAGTTGCATAGAATAACCCACTCCCCCGATTCCCAGGACCATCCTGGCACTCGCGAGGAACTCTCCCATGTCATCCCGCGGCACGATGCTGCCCCTGCCCCAACCTGATCCGGCAACTACGACGCGCAGTCCTGCCTTGCGAAGAGCGGCCACATAGTCGGGACGTTGGCCATAACAGGCTCCAACGAATGCCACGTCAGCGGTTTTCGGTCGCTCTAGCCTCGGCGTGAGCGTGGGAGAGAACCCTTCTGGGAGAAAGAGGGGTGTAGCTCCCACGGCTCGGTACCAACTACAGGCCGTTCGACTACTTGTACAGACAAGGTCAAAGTCGGGCGCAATATCGCATTGCCCAAGATCCTGGCCGTGGGGCCCTTGTCCAAGTTCGAAAGTATGTACGCAATCAAGCCACTGATTGACAATTGGAACCCCGAGGTCTTCCTTAATCCTTCGGATAGTCGACCTGAGGATGATCGCACCGTTACACGTTATGAGCACCCAATCAATCGGCCGACGTGCATGCGTATTCCTAACGAATTCAAAGAATCTCTCATTAAGCTCAGGAACCTTCCGTTGGAATGCAGGCCCCCAACCTACAAACCCTGCCTTCCACCAGTCGAACACTGTCACCGGGCCGAAAGCCTCCAGTTCGCAGACCATCCCCTGACCCCAGGAATCAGTTAAAGTCATTATCAGCGTGTGACAATCCTCGCGCGTTGGATGCGGAGCCCCTCTCGCACCTAGCTTCTGCCTTACTTCATCAGCGATCGATGTCTGAAAGGTAGCGGAGGAACCGTCTTCAATTCGCCATCCTCCGTACTTATCGACAAACTCGTAGTATTTTGCAAGCACACAGCGATTTCGATACCATGACCACCCCTTGCGTACCAAGTCAACTTGCAGCAATTTTGTGCGTATAGAATTCGACATAGCTTCGGCTGATGGATCGGTGAGTCAATCACTTCCGAATTAAAATCTCATCGCGGTCGACAACACCGAAGCGAGAGAACATCTTTAGTTGTTCGGGACTGTAGTAGTGCAGATGCGGGTAGCACTTAGAGTCATGATTGAGTTGCAGGAAAAGGCGGCCTTCTGGACGCAGGTGGCGCCTCACGTCATCTAAGAAAAACTCCCATTCGCTGACTCCCCAAACATCAGGGGTGGGGTGGCTGTTGAAGCAGATCATGAATGCGGTAATAAGATCGAACTCGCCGACGATATCAAGTTTTGTAAATCGACTAATCTTAAGCGGGAGAATCATTTCTCCGCGTCCGAGCGCTGCGGTTAGGATGGGGTAGACGGTCGCATCTAGTAGATTCATTTCATCGGGGGGCAGATCCGCGCCAAGCGCCTCATGTCCCAGATACCGGCAGACTGCGACAAAGTACCCGGCCCCACAGCCAAGGTCGAGTATTTTCAACTTACTAGCTTTGTGAAGGCGGAGCCGGGCAGCCCGAATGATGTTCGTCCGCATCCAATACGCGTAGTCGCAGTATTTAGTAGCCCCTTGCGGATCTCCTAGCGTCTGCTCACGGTAATGCTGTTGTGCTATGTTGATGGTATCAATCGTGATCGTCCTTCGAATCCGAATATTGGCGATCTCGATAGCAATCGGATTGACGACCGGTTTACGGAAGGCCTGTTTGAGGAGTCCAACGTAGGTTCGTATGCGCATAAGGTGAATCGTGATCAATAGAGTAACACACTCAATTAGAAGCGTGTGGGAACGCTATCGTCGCTTGATGGCCGAGGCAACAACCATGTGGCCATAATGCTCTTCGCTTAGCAACAACCTTAACCCTCGATCCACAAGTGATCGAGGGTACCGTGTGTCCTCCACAATCCGATATGCACTTCGAAGACGCGATTCCTGGACGAATGTCATCACTGGATTCGATGCCCGGAATCCCATAAGATCGAAACCCGCTTCAGTCAACAGACAGGTGAGTTCTTCTTTGGTAAAGCAATCTTCAAAAAATGGCTTTGTTGTATGAGTCTTGTACTCTCCTCTTTGGATCTTCTTAAGTCGGTATTGGTTCAGAAAAGGTACTGACACCAGCAGGACAGCCCCCCCCCTCAAAACCCTGCCTGCCTCACTGAGGATTTGGCGTTGCCCATTGCAGAAGTGCTCGATGACCCCGAGAGAAATCATTCCGTCAAAACTCCGGTCCGCAAAAGGAAGGGTCCTTACGTCACCCAGATGAAAAGGAATTGCGGGAAATCGTGTATTCAACTCCCTGATGGTCTCGTCGGCGTAATCCAATCCCTCGGCCGCGATACCCCGTGCTCTTAATCCAATTACGATCTGGCCGACGCCGCATCCCGCTTCCAGAACTCTGCTGCCCTTAGTAAAGTGCTTCAGGTAGAGAGACTCGTACTCACCGAGGTTCCCAAGAGCAGCACTCTGCCAATAAGATTCGGAGTCGGTTGATGACCAGATACCATCCCAAAACTTAACCGTGGGAGCGGACCAAAATCTACGCAAACGCTGATGGCCATCAACCTCTACTGGAATTGAGTCCATCGCTGAAAGATCGATGTTGTCAGGCATTACACGCGCGCCCCCCTGTTGAAATTGACGACTGTCGCACCCTGTACAAGCTCTTCGATAATTTCAAGATAGCTGGCGACCATTTTCCGTTGGTCGAAGCGATCTCGTGCGAAAGCGGTCGATGCCGCGCTGATATTTGCGTACAGTTCTTGGTCACCCAGCAGATGTGCGGAAATCGTAGCAACCGCCCGCGTATCCCCGACATCCACGACAAATCCGGTAACACCATGGCGAATTAATTCAGGAATTCCGCCAACTCGCGTTGCGATCACCGGCACCGCGCACGCCATAGCCTCTATACATGCCAATGGCATTCCTTCACTGCGACTCAACTGCCATACTAGGGCGGCAGTTCGCAGCAACTCCGGCACGTCCTTCCGCAGCCCCAGAAAGCGAATCTTCCGTTTCAGACCTAATCGCGCTACACTCTTTACCACATCTCCGCGTAAAGGTCCGTCCCCTACGAATGTCAGTTTGGCACCAGGAACCATCTCAAGGAGCTGCGAAAATGCCGAGACTGCGTCCAGAGGACGCTTGACCTCGGACAATGTTCCGATCACCAACACATCGGGTTCGATCAAAGTCCTCACAGGCCGGGGAATGAACTTCTCTAGGTCTATACCATTTGGAATACACCTGATCTTCATTGCCGGAATTCCGACTCTCTGGCGAACAACGTCTGCTAGGCCATTACAAACCACAACCGCTTCGGCCTTGACCCGCCGCAACGCCCAATCGTGAAGTATGGCGAAAAGATGTTGCTTGATGCGTTTTCTAGTCAACATGTCCCCGTACCCGTGGAAGACGCTCAGAGTAGGACATTTTGCGCCAGCCAAGCCGAGTACAATCGTTGCAGTCGGCGTATGAGTAAGAATTACGCTAGGACGAAACGTAAGAATTTCTTTGTGTAGTCTCTTCGACAAAATGAAACAGCTTGAAGGCCAATTATAAGAAGCGGCCGGAATTAAAAAGCGCACTTCGGCTTTAGTACGATCAATATCATCGTAATCGTCCAAATCAAGCAGCGAGACAACACAGACTTCATGACCACTCTTCACCATACCTCTTGCGAGATTCAAAGCTACGCGCTCGGCCCCACCGCGCCTCAGCGAATGAATAATATGCATGATCCGCATCGAGTCAAATAGTATGAAGACAGCATTGCCCCAAGTACTGGCTGAGAGTAAGACGAGAAGAGCTAGTGAATCTTGATGCAGCCCGAGGTGCCACCAGCACTGGACAGGTACAATGGATTATCTGCACTACGTCTTCATGTAACCAGATTGGCTTGGTGCGACAAAACGGTCCCAAGCGCGATTGTGAATGCATGCGATCCCAGTTCCTCTCTGGCCGAATGAGTGCCGATTGAATCACTCTAACGCTATAGCGGGTAACTTCGAACTCAAAGGAGCGTCGTAATATTCAACATCAGCCGGGCTGATCATATGAAGCCTTTAAGCAGATCGCTGCCCATCAGGTTAAACGCGCTGTAAATAAAATTTGCTGTCAAGAAAAACACGAGCGATCCAAAGCACGCCGCCCCCAGACGCCCCCCCCCGCTCCCAAATGCAGCCGGAAGCAGCAGAACAGTGCCGATCGACAAGTACTGCGAATGAAGACCCCCGTATGCGCCAAAGATAAACAGCGCGACCGAGTAGACGATTAGCGGGTCAATAACACGATTGGCTTTCCAGCTAGCCAAGGCCGCCGGTAGCGCAACCACATAGATCGCGAGGTTCAATACGTGCTGAAGGAAATCCTGCGGCATGTACTCCGCATTCTCTACGGTAAAGACTTGCTGCCAAGGGAACGGTCCAACGACACCCTTGATGATAGCAAAGGGAGCCGAAAGCAGCATTCGCGAGCCCGTCAGATTCGACAAGGCCGCTTCGTGCCGGGAGGTAGCCGTGGCGAAAATGGTGGGTAACAGGTAATACAATGCCGCGAAGAAAAGCGGTAGGGCGATTAAGGAAAAATGATTTCGCGAGGTCCTACGCTCTCCGCCGCTCAACCCGAAGATGAGGCCTGTAATGAGGAGAGGAACTAGCACGTACGTCTCCCGCAGACAATACGCGAGGAACGCAGATAACGGCAGCAAGGCAATTAGTCGTAGAGTCGCTCGTCGATTAATGACCAGAAGATATGCAGATACGGCCACAAACAACTGGCCGGTTATGTCCCGCTCCATAATGCTTGCAATAAACGTCATAGGCTGGAGCGCACCGACCACAAACACTGACAGAATCCCGCGCCGCGACAAACCTAAGTGCGCCGCCAATACTGCCATCACCGCGGCAGTAAGGATTGAGTGTAGCGAGTTCCATGCAGCGAGGTTCAGTGGATGAACTCCACCGCAGTAATACAGAAGTGAACTATAAACTATTAAGAATGCATTCTTGTTATAGATCCAGAAATCATCTGGCAGAGGCATTAGAAGCCCGTTTTGCTGCCACTGCAGTGCCACCAAGGCTAAGCTTTCGTGCATCCACTCGTAATCCCACAGATACGTGAAATCATTGTGTATGTTCCCATCCAGGTAAGCGGGATCTATAAACCGAATATAGTGCCACGTCCCAAGAATCACCTTCCCGAGGTATGCCGCGAGGGCAACAGCGAGAGAGGATGGCCCGATCAGCGCCCTTAAACTCGTGACATGGATCAAGCCGATTCCAAGGGCGCCACCCAGCGTAGCCACCATCAGCGATGCCCCGGAGGATATACCTGATCCCGAGAACGAACTGAGTACTGCGAGCATCGCCAATACCGCTGCGAGTACTGAAATGATCGTCCATTGAGGCTGACGGAGACCGTGGTCATTGGAGCCGCTATTGGCATAATTGACAGGCAGTTGCTGCGGCAACAAACTCGTACTTGAAATTAAAATATTCAAAACGCCTTCCTTTCGAGGATGACCGGACGGCACACCACGCAGCCGTGGCAATCCGCAATCAATCAGAACCCGCTCAGTGCCTGATTATTGTAGCCCACTGGCTTCGAACACCTTTTCCAAAGCCCGCAGATAGGTTGTGCGAGATGTGAGATCGTCAAACAGTTGCCGTGCTCCGCGTGAGACGCGGGAACGAAGAGATGCATCCAAATCTACCTCGCGTATGTGGTTGCCTGCGGTTATCGGATCGCCTACGGGGGCGAGCATACCGTTCTCTCGATGGCGAAGAACCTCACTATGAATTCCGACATCGAAAGCAATTACCGGTTTTCCTAGGCCGAGGCTTTCCAGCAGCGTAAACTCAGTTGTGGTGGGCCAAAGACTAGGAATAAGAACCCCCCGTGATTGGGCAACGATTTCCTTCACTCCGGTGTCCCAGCTCAAATTAGTTCTGATCTCAACCTGCCCGCTGGCCACAAGTGGCGCCAAGCCAAATTGAGCGACCGCGTTGCGCGCTATCGACTCATCCATGAATGGCAACACGAAACGAGATCCGCTGGCTTCGACGATCCGGGCCAATAGATGCCAGCCCTTTTCCATCCGGCTTTGCCCGTAACAGACGAAATATTGTCCATCCGAACTCGGACTGACCGCAGTATCCGTGCGACTCCGGTCAAAAAAGAGTGGGCATTTTATCGCCTGATCTGGGGTCGCACCAAGACGGTTGAAAATTTGAAGTTGTTTGTCTGTCGAGGCCAACAGGATATTACAGCGTAAGAGCTCGCTGCGGAGTATGGTTCGAACAGCGGAGGCGCTTGCTATAGCAATCAAAGACTTGTCGGCTCCATAGGAACAGCGGTTGCGAAGCGCGGGTAAGAACGTTCCGGAAAGGCATCGCTCACACGGGCCGTCCTCCAATGCTGCGTAGAAGCGGTTGCAATATACGTCTTGCGCCCATGGCATCGCGATGGTGCGAACGCCGCGTTTTCGGCATACACGGAAAAGGCCCGCCGCCTTGGAATACATTGTCCCAAGGAAAAACACGCTGGTCGCGTGGGTGGAATCCAGCAGCAAATCCAAGGCAGAGGTTTGACGGCTTCCAAATATGTGATCTCGCGCTGAACTGGGCGGACGTGGTGCGATTTCGAACCCACAGACACTAACAGGATCCACATCACTGCAATTCGCGAAGACGATCACGCGCCAGCCAAGCTCGGAGATCAGGCGGGCGGCCGTTCTTGCTGCAACCGCGCCGGAGTCCGCGCCCGTTATCGCATCGGGGATCAGTATTACGCTTCTTGTCACGCCGAAACCGCCTTCAACGCCAGCCTAGTTCGTATCAGGGCAAGATTGTGGAGTACCCCGACTTTGAATTCGGGGTCGAGTGTGATCATGCTGACCACCATAATCACACTTGCTAAGATGCCTTGGCCGGCGATGGTCGGCCAACTCCGCGCCACAGGTGCAAAGTTAAGCCATAAACAACCGATCGTCATTGACGCCCCAAACGCCCGGACGCCTGGCAGAAAGAGACTTTTCCAGCTTGTGCGAATTGTTCGGCACAATAGAAGACTAAGCAGTATCGTCGTCACCATCGAGGCCGTCCCACTGGACATAGGGATTCCCCGAACTCCGAGCAGCCAAGCAAAAAAAGGCAACAACGCCAGACGAATTGCCGTGTCAGCGATCATTAATCCAGCCGATCGGCCAATTCGTCCAAAGGCAATGGTCAAATTATAGAGGAAAACTCTTCTTGCGGTCCATAGAGTGGAAAAGGCAAGAATTATCAGCAGTATGTTTCCCCCGTAGAGTTTCTCTCCAACCCACAGTGAAATCACGGGACGAGAAAACGCTAGGGCTAGGGCGAGACCCGCCCCCATGAATCCGGTTGTCAGCACCACAATTTCCCGAACGATTCTCCGCTTTGCATCCACATCGGCGACCGATGCCACAATTGCTACACCCGCGAATACTGCGCTCCCTATGCGAGCTAGGAACATCTGTAACACCGTCAGTAAACGTCCGGTTAACACGAGGACAGCAGATGCCTCCGCCGACACGAATATTGCCGCAATGGCTGGCTCACTATTATTGTTAACTGCGCTTGATAGAGTAGATAGAAGAAGGATTCTTGACTCGCGAAACAATTCAAGTACTTGCTCAATCGACACTGTCATGCGCGGCAATTGTAGAGTCCGCCAGAGCCATAACAACTGCCACGAATATCCTATAACGTAAGTCAGAGACACAGTAAATGGGCCAAAAGCAAGAGCGATCACGCCAAAACCCAAATGTAAGCCCAGCAGTACAGCGATGAGTCCGAGACAGGTTGAAACCAGACCGATGATGCCGGGAACGACAGTCCGCTGTAAAGCTTGAGGAATTGCCCCAAGACTCAAATGCAGAACACCGAGTCCACTGCCTGCTCCCGCCAGAGTCATAGCGCTGGTGATTGCGCGATACTGATCCGCTGGGGCATGGACTAAGCGGGCAATTAAGGGGGAAATAACTGCGGTGACGACCAACACGAAGATGCCAATACCCATTGCTGTGGTGATACTGGAACCAGCAATCAGAGAAAATGCCGTCAAGTCTCGGCGCCCGAATGCCCCCGCAAGCCTTTGTGTCGCGACCGTACTCAATCCGGATTCAAATATCGTAAGAAAGCTGACGATATTGCCAGATGCGAGCCAGGCGCCATAAGTCGCTGTCGACATCCGCTGTAGATAGAGCGGCACCATCACCAATCCGAACGCGGCAACAAAGATCACGGTGCTTGAGCTGAAGGACAGATTGGCTAGAGCAGCAGAGCGTTTGTTCATATCCACTTAATGTGCGTTGAGTTCGCCAAAATCATCGTTTGGGTCAGAATAATTGGCACAGGACATCATCGGAGGGATCGTATTGTAGATCTGTGCAGGCAATCAAGATCATGTCCTCGTCACCCTTGGTCAAAAAGGCGTGCGCGATACCGCACGGAACAAACAACGTAACCGGCTCCGCGGCGCTCAGTTCGAGGTTAAACTCCTCTCCAGTCTCCATATCTCTTAGGCGGAGATCGGCATGGCCTTGCACAACCGTGAACCACTCGTTTGTGGTTTTGTGATAATGGTTGCCTCGCAGCTTTCCTGGTTTTGTGATTGTAACGTACACCTCGCCAGAACCAGTATTTAAGTTTTTTTCAGCTTCGGTCAACACCTTGAGGAAGCTGCCCTTGTGATCGTTTCGCGGCTTACGGCTGATCAGGCAGATACGGTCTCTTAGCAAGTGAGCATTTCCTCCAAAGTGCGGCCGACCCCGTCCTCGAGTGTCGTAGGAGGGGTCCAGCCTAATTTCTCTACCATTCTTGTATTGTTGGCAACATAATGCATTAACTCGTCGGAACGATACGGTCGGGCGCCGAATCGTAATTCGACCGCAATACCAGAGCGGCGAAGCTGCGAACCTACTGCAAACGCAAAATCGCGCAGGCTTACAGCGGTTCCAGAACCGACATTCAAAATTTGGAAACCGGGTTCGCTGGTGATCGCCAAAGTTCGCCAGAATGCCTCGGCAACATCGGCGGCAAAGATATAATCGCGTATCTGCAGCCCAGGAGTGAGATCCACGACCACACCATTTCTTGCACAGGCGATAATATAAGGCAAGAGCCGCGATGGCCGTTCTCCTGAACCATAAACACTGAAGATTCGGAGAACCGCTACTGGGAAGCGACTGGCATAAAGTCTTGCAACATTAACGGCCGCGTTTTTCGACACGCCATACACCGACCACGGGACGACCGGATCTGCTTCGCTGACTGGTCGCAGTTGCGGCATGTACTCGAAGCCGGATCCCGCGACAACTACCGGAATTCTTAAGCCACTCCGTTCCATACACTCAAATAGCTGCAGCGTGCCAAGAATATTCGATTGCAGAATCTCTTCTGGACTGACTGAACTATATTCCACTCCGCGAGCCGCCAAATGGATTATTGCGTCCGGACGTACGGAGCCAAGTACATCGAGAAGCTGAGACGAATTGCAAATATCAGCTTTCCACTCAGTCGAATCGAGTGGTTGGCCGGAGGAGGAGACCGAGTGAACCTCAAAACCCAGATCCCTGCCCCGTCGCACAACATACTTTCCAAGAAAGCCTCTTGCGCCGGTCACTAGAACAATGTTTATGGTGCTTCGCATGCTCGTGTGCTATTCTCATCTGTTTGACAGCCGTTACTTAGCGCCCTGATTTTCGAAAGTGAATAAACTGATTCTTTTAGAAACTCCCGGTACCATGTGATGGTCTTGCTCAGACCGTCATCGAGCGTGTAAAGAGGCTGCCACCCAAGAACCTCTCGCGCCTTGCCGGCACTCAGGTATTGGTGCCGGATCTCGTTGTTCGCTTGGTTGCGAACGTCGGGTTCTAGGGCGCTGCCCATTTGGTCCAGAATCTGCTGAACAAGACCGAGAACCGGAACTTGCAGTTCGTTTGAGAAATTGAAAGCCTCGCCCCTAAGTTCAGGGCGCTTCGCCAACGCTTCGGCCAGGGTCATATACACTGCGGCACCGTCTTCCACATAGAAATAGTCGCGAACATAGTTGCCGTCGGAGCGGATGATCGGGCGTTCCCCTTTGAGCACTGACCGGATCGTCCCCGGAACAATTCGGTTCCAGTTCAGGTCGCCTCCGCCATAAAAGTTCCCGCAGCGAGTAATCGCCACCGGAAGTTGATAACTCACGGCGTATGTATGGGCGATGAGGTCCGCGCAGGACTTGCTCACGTCGTATGGATGCTTTCCCTGTAGCGGCGTGTCTTCCGAGTAAGGAAGAACCGCCTGGTCGCCATAGGCCTTATCCGAAGATGCGACTACGATAGATTTCACCGCAGGCGAACGACGGCAGGCTTCCAGCAGGTTCCAGGTCCCTTGGATGTTGCTTTCAAATGTCGAAATTGCGCTGCGATTGGCGATGCCGACAATCGTTTGCGCAGCCAAATGGAAGACCGTGTCGATCTCATATTCGCCGAGCGACCGCTCCAGGCAGTCGCGGTCCCGCACATCGCCCCGGACCACCTTCATCCGCTCGATATCCCGCGAGCGGACCATCTCGGATTGCGGTACCCAGTCCCGCACCAGGCACACGACGTCAGCGCCTGCGGCCAGCAGGCGTTTGACGAGCCAGCCGCCAACCAAACCGGTCGCGCCGGTGACAAACACCGACCGGTCTTGCCAAAACTGTTCGGTCATCCCCACACCCGCCAGGGAGCCTTACCAGACTGCCACAGTTCGTTCAGATACAGGTACTCGCGATAGGTGTCCATCGCAAAAAAGAAGCCTTCGTGACGATAAGCCATCAATTGGCCCTCCGCTGCCAGGCGCTCCAACGGTTCGCGCTCCAGAATACAGTCGTCAGCTTCGATGTACTCGAACAGCTTTCGTTCGAACACCAGGAATCCCGCGCTTGCCCAACCATCCAGTTGGGGCTTCTCTTTGAATGCAAGAACATTACCGTCACTCGCCGTCTCAAGAATGCCGAAGCGGGAGTGCGGACGCACCGTAGTCACGGTGGCAATCTTCCCATGGCTCTTATGAAACGCCAGAAGCTCCGCGATATTCACATCGGCGAGGCCGTCGCCATACGTCACCAGGAAGGTCTCGCCATCTACATATTTCTCGATCCGCTTGATCCGCCCGCCGGTCATTGTTTCCTGACCCGTATCGGCCAACGTTACGCGGAAGTCCTGTTCTTTGTGCGCGCCATTGAAATGGAGTAGGGATTTCTGGCCGAGGCAGATCGTGAAGTCGTTGTTCATCGCCTCGTAGTTCAAGAAGTATTCCTTGATCATGTTGCCGCGGTAGCCAAGACATAGCACGAAGTCGTTGAAGCCGAAATGGGCATACGACTTCATGATGTGCCATAGGATCGGCCGTCCGCCGACCTCAACCAACGGCTTCGGGCGGTACTCGGTTTCTTCACGAAGCCGCGTACCTTGCCCACCACAAAGAATGACGATTTTCATATATTTCGCACAGCGCTCAGTTGGACAGCATTCCAAAAATTCGTTGGGCAGTTGGGGGACAGAGCGGTTAACGCCCCTCGACGCTGATCTGTTTTTACGTCGATTTACGGCACCCCGCAAAACTAGTCATTCCCCGGCCAATCCCTGCCCATTTTCTTCCAGCCGCCTCTTGGGCAAACGCTTGCCGTACTTTTGCCACTCGTGGCCATTCTGCCTCATCCGATTCGACCGTGCTGGCCAAATGCTCTCCGCGCCTCCTGACTCAGGCCGAATCCCAAGGATTGAGAATCGTTACGCCGAGGTTTTCGAAGTCTTTCACGTTGCGAGTGACTCGCCGTTAATCCATGGACTAGAGCCAATACCGTTCACTTAGTCACGCCAAGCAAGGTGGGACCGGCCTCCTGGCCGGTCGCCTTCCCAAGTTGCCATGCCGAGCGGCCCTCCGCTGATCGCTAAGTGACGAGTATTGCCATTAGACGCATTTACGCACGGCGGCGATCAGGCGCAACCTACTTCACCCTCCGGTAAACGTCCTTCCGGTCGCCCACTCTCACCACCAGAACGAGAAGATTCTCATCCTGGATCTGGTAAATAACCCGGTAGTCCTTCCCCGGTCCGGCGTAAATGCGGTGTAGCTTTGCCTTGGCCTCGAGTTTCTCCATTCCGCGCGGGCGCGGACTCTCTTCAAGGCGTAGAATGTCAAGTTCCACCTGCTTCCGGATATGGGGATCAAGTTTGCGCAAATCCCGCTCAGCCGCGGGTGAGACTTCAACCCGGTAGGACAGAAATCAATCCCCCAACTCTCGCATCAGCTCACGGAGCGGCTTCGTCCCCTTCTCTTCCGCTTCTTTCAAGGCCGCGCGGGCCTCTTCGAGATCCATACGATCCATCTCCTCGCGCACCAGCCGCTCCAGCAGTCGGAGATCTTCCATCGAAATGACGGCCGCCACATCTTTGCCCCGCTGGGAAACGATTGTACGCTGATTGCCGTTGGCGGCGCGGTTCACAACCTCCGGGAATTCCTCCAGCGCTTTCGAGACATTCAGACGTGTCATAGTTGCTGTACCCCTCGTACAGTTTGTACGAATCCGCTACCAGTATCGCCAAAAAGTGCGCGGAATAACAAAGGAAGCATGAACCTCTAGGCGGCCGATCTTCCGCGAGCCCCCGCCGCTTTTCGCTCCGCCCCTGGTTTTCCCTCTTCCGAAGAACATGCGGCCCCATCACCAGCATATTGTTAAAATCCGCGCCTGGCCTGTATGCGCCGGGCGCCGCCGCCGCCCTCAGCCCGCCAGCCCGAGGCGAATCAAATCCTCCCCGGTCCAGCCGGCATCCTGAATCATGCCGTTCAATGTGCCGATGGGGAATGTGGAACCCAGCGAATGAAATGCCGTTACAATCCGGCGGCCGTCCCGATGGCGGTAGACCCGATAGCTGCCCCAACTCCGCTGCAGTTAGAACCCATCTTCGTGCGGTGCCGGATGAATTCCCTTGCGGTGACGCCGCGCCGCGCCCGTGTCACAAATTCACTACGACAGCCGGCGAAGACAACGCGATCGCACCCCGCTCCGGGTCCACCGGGATCGGTTCACCGGTGGCGCGAAGGTCATCCAGATACAGCTCCACGGCCTCCTCCAGCCGCGCCAGCGCCTCTTGCTCGTTGTGACCCCAGGTGTGGCAGCCCTTCAGGGCCGGGCACCAGGCATGGATCGCCGGCAAGCCGTCTTCGAACTGGTCGGCTTCCACCACGGCGCTGAAAATGTGTGACTGCACGGCTCTATTCTAACCCGCTCCCGCCAACGCCCGTTTGTTTCCGCTCGCGCGCGGCTTTTCCTGCTTCAGCCAGTCGCCATCACGACGGCCACACCGCCGTCGCCACCGTCATCACTAACTCACCGCAACGTCGCGTCCCAGTCCCTCGCCTGGTTCCGCGTATGGTGCTTCAGACAAACCACGCGAATTCCACCCGAAACTCTCTGGTAGTAGACCCAATAATCGCCCGCCGGAAATCGCCGCCTCGGTTTACCCCGTCGCGTTCCCTCAACCCCCATCCCCGGCTACGCTCCTAACAACTCAAGCACGCCCCACAACTCTTCAATCACTGCCGTCGCCACAGCCTCCCCTCGCCGCTTTGCGTTCCTTTGCCAAATCCGGTCAATCTGCGTGTGGATTTGCCGGTTAACATGGACCCGGCGCAACTCTAACTCCCCTTCTTCTCCGCCGCCGGCGCCGCCCGCCCTCGCTCAATCACTCCGGCCAGAAACGCTTCCTTGTCTCCAGGGCCATATTCCACATACTCGCCCCGCTCATACTCCGCTTCCGACAGCCGGATATCTTCCTCTAATTCCGCCCACTCCTCGGGCGAAAAATCCTTTTCACCCCAAGTCTCTTTCGCCATCGCCATTGCCTCCCACCCCAAACTCTACCCCGCCACACTCAAACAATCCACCGGCTAGCCGTTACCGAGCACCGAGCGTAAGCGAGACGGTGTGCCCGTTTACCTTAGAACTGCCCCCAGGCTCCAAAAACCAACCTCCGTTTACCCATCCGGCGAAATTCGCAATAACGGCAGAATTTCTAATCTGCCGTATTCGGGGCTAGACTGAAGGCATGGATACCTACACGACGCGCCTTGAAAAATCGGGGCGAATCCTAATCCCCGCTGCGGTCCGCCGCCGCCTCGGCCTTTCTCAGGGAGCGAGCGTACTTGTCAAGGTGGAAGAGTCCGGCGCCCTCCAAGTCGCATCTCGGTCACAATCGCTCGCCAAGGTTCGTGAGGAGATCCGCAAGTACATTCCCGCTCACAGGGACCTTGTTGAGGAACTGATTCAGGATCGCCGGGAGGAAGTCGAACGCGAAACCGAAGAAGTCTCGCGCCCGTGAAATCGCCGTTTGTGCTCGATGCCTCCGCCTTGCTGTGCATCTTGCTGGATGAACCTGGCGGGCAGCGCGTGTACAGCATTTTGGATCACTCTCGAATCCACGCTGTCAATTTGGCCGAAGTCATTGGAAGGCTGGTCCGTTCCGGAATGCCTGCGGAAAAGGCCGTCGCCGCCCTCCGCGAACTCCATCTGGAAGTCGAGACGGAGTTTGCAACAAAGCAAGCTGAGTTTTGCGGTATTCTGCTCGGCTCCCGGCGTGATCCCTCGAGCAACATTCGTTTGTCGTTGGGAGACTGTATATGCCTGACGGCGGCGGCTTCGTCGGGAGCGGTGGCCGTGACAGCGGATCGCCGCTGGATCGAACTGGACGGCACTGTCGCCAACGATGAAACGTTCCGAGTCGAGCTGATCCGGTGAAGCGCAAACCTCACCCGCGCACCGCAAGCTCGCGCCAAAGGCTGTCGCGATACCCAGCATCCAACGGCAGAGGTTCACCACTTTCTAACCCCGCCAACAACAACGTCTCAAGCCGTGTCCCCTCGCGCTCTTTTTGATCACGCCGCACAAGTTCGCGGACATACTCGCTAACGCTCCTGTACCCGCCGCTCTGAACCTGTTCATCGACAAATAACTTTGACAAATACTTCCAATTCATGCGATTCACATCCCAACTGCAAGAAACACAAGCACTTAGCTGCCATCGATCAACGTTTTGATATCGCCAAACAACCGGTGCCAATCTTTTGAAATTTATATTTCCTTCCTTTTCAACACTTTACGAAAACGCACCCCGCGAACACTGGGTCCGCCTCTGCTAGATTTAAGTCAGCCCGGAACAGTCCGCGCAAAAATCAGAAAGCCAAGGCCCTCCGCCAAACCCGGAGGGCCTTTTTCATAGCAAAGCCAAAAAAGGAGGCAATATGACCAAGGAACAACGCGCCAAAATCGCCCGCGAAAACGGCGCCAAATCAAAAGGCCCCGTCACCCCGGAAGGGAAGGAGAAATCCGCCCGCAACGCCATCGAACACGGCCTTCGCGCCGAAAAACTTAAACATTTCGCCCCGCCCCACTACGTCGCCCTCTGCAACGAAGAACGGCGCGATTACTATCAACTCCTCGACGAACTCGTCGCCGTCTACCAGCCCATAAACGTGGTCGCCGCCGGCATCGTCCGCGACATCGCCGTCGCCCGCTGGCAGTTGCTCCGTCTGGACACCTGCATCACCAGCCAATGGAACCTCGCCCTCATCGAGCAAGCCCAAAAACCGCTCACGGTTGCCCTCGAACTCGGCGAAGTGCAGACCATGGCTCGTTCCGTCGAAGCCCTCTACGGCGGCAACGCCATCGTCCACCGCTTAAACCGCCAAATCGACCAGCTCATCGTCCGCATCACCCGTCTCCAGCGCCTCCTCCGTGATGTGCGCCAAAACTTCGCCGTCACGCCGAAACCCTCCGTGCGAACCCAGCAGCCATCACCGCAACCCGTTGAAAATACTGCCAACGTGCCCGAAAATACCCAAAATGACGAACCGCCGATTTTCACCACCGAAAACACCCCGGCCGTCATCGCCTACTACCAGAACCTCTACCCGAACCGCGAAATCATCTGTCTACCGCCAGACGACGTTGCCAACGGAATCGACGTCGAAGACGACATGCCCGACATTCCCAGAAAGGTCAACTAAATGCTCAATCTAGGCCAGGAATTCTTCGAACGCATCAAAGTTGCCGCCGAAGTGTGTCCAAAAACCGAAAATCAACCGGAGGAACAGCCGCTAAAAACCTCCGAATGGGCCGAAAAAATGCTCGCTTTCAAGCCCAGCGCCACCCAGGCCCAAGTACTCGACATCGACGCCAAGTACATGATCCTATGCTGCAACCGCCAGTGGGGCAAGACCACCACCATTGCCCTCAAGGCGCTCCACCGCGCCCTGACGATCAATAATCAAAGCATCGTGATCATTTCCAGAACCGAACTGCAAGCCGCCATTCTCATCGACCGCGCCTGCAACTTCGCCGCCACACTCGGCATCAAGATCCGCCGCGCCCTCGGCCAGCAGTTCTCATTAAAACTGCCCAACGGCAGCTCCATTTTCGCCGTCGCCCACAGCCAGGACACCAGTGTCGGCAACACCGCCAACGTCCTCATCGTCGACGAAGCCGCCCTAGTCAAGGACCAGGTCTACGCGACCGTTTCGCCCTTCGTCGGCCGCACGCACGGCAGAATCTGGCTCATGTCAACACCGCGCCGCCAGACAGGCTTCTTCTACAACATCTGGCACGGCAAGGACCCTCGCTGGACCAAAATCTTCTCCACAATCAAGGACTGCCCCGAGATCGACCCGGACTTCCTCGCAATGCAAAAGGCACTCGATCCCATCAAATACCGCCAGGACTTCGACTGCGAATTCATCCAGCCCGCCGGCCGCCTAATCGACCGCGACACCCTAATGCGAATGGTCGACCCCACCATCGACCAATGGCAAGTCCCCCAGTCCAAAATCTAGGTGCAAATCCCCGGGGACATGATCCCCCGCGGCCGCCGCGGGGGATCATGTCCCCCCCCAAACTCGCCGCGATCCGCCGAAGCAATCCCGATCGCGATCTCTTTGCGGAGTTCAGCCAACCTAAGTTGTCTCAAATCCTCGCGATCTTTAAGGAGTCGCAAACCCTCGCGAAGAATCTCACTTTGCGACTGATAACGCCCGGTCTTAAGCAAGTCGGCAACAAACTGATCGAATGTGGAACCAAGGTTGACATTCATAATGGCATACTAGCCAAACTAACAACAACTGTCAACAACTGACAGCCGAGCCGCACTCTACCGAGCCACGAGCGTATTCAGGCTCCATACAGCAACTTGCCCTCGCGCAGAACCGTGGAAGGCAGGGAAGCTTTGAGATGGAGGCGTCTCTCGAACTCGGTCCGTCGCCACACCAGGATGTCTTTTGCGATCCGCAGTCCCCGAAGCGTCCGGTACGCCGGATCGCAGTCCTGAAGCTCTGGCGGTGCCTCGTCCGGGACGACAACCATGACGTCGTAGTCACTATCTGGCCCGGCATCACCTCCTGCCGTTGACCCAAAGAGGTAGATCCGAAAAGGATGATACATCTCTACCAGCCGTCGAACCACCTCAGTCAAGACAGGGTCGGCGGCCGAGGGAGGCAGCAATATCTCGGTGCTGAGGGATGCCATGGCCCTAGTCTACCGGGGACACGACCCCGCGGCCGCCGCGGGAGCGTACAAGAACAAAAAAGGAGAACAAAATGTACGAAGTACCACAACCGCCCCCGACCCAAAGGGGCCCGGCGACTCTAAACTACGTCCTCCAGCAAACCCGCACGCCCGCCCCAAAGTGGCTGCTCGGGCTCGACCTCGGCCAACGCTGGGACCACTCCGCCATCTCGATCCTCGACCTGACCTGGATCGAAAAAGGCCGCTGCCCGGTGACCTACGGCTGGCTATTCAAACCCCAACTCACCCTCAGGGGCCTCGAACGCGTCCCGCTCGGAACCTCTTACGAGCACGTCCACCTGATCATCGCGGAGAAATTAAAAATCCTGGAGCGCCGCGTCTCTGCCGACACCAACCGCGCCGCCCCGGCCCGCGAACTGATCATCGACGCCGGAGGTCCCGGCCCGCCAATGGTGGATCGGCTCCGCCGCGAGCTAAAGGGCTCCACCCGGATCACCCCCGTCATAATAACCGCCGGCAAAGGAGAAAACTCACTCACCGGAGGCTACACCGGCATTCCGCGAAGAACGCTGGTGACGCAGTTGATCCAGATGATCTCCTGCCAGACGATCCGTTGTCCGCGCGAACTGGCCGGCTGGAACGAATTCATGGAAGAGATGCTCGAAATCAGCGGCGAAAGCACGCAGCCCGAGAGCCGCAAATCCCACGACGACCTCGTCATGTCGACCGCCCTGGCAGCCCAATGCCGCTTACTTTGTGTAGCAGAGCGGTATTTTGCTGAAGTTCAAATTATCTGCTGGACATTTTCGCCGCCGCTGGGTATAGTTTGTTGGATGGGTCCACCAGAACAATTAGTGTAAGCCTTGAGAAGATCGGTCTCGACGCGCT
>CAMDKT010000002.1 GCA_945900935.1 Candidatus Sulfopaludibacter sp. SbA3
CATGATCATCGCGATTCGTGGCGAGACCGCGATTTATCAGGTCCTGAACGGTCAGGCGGAGAAAGATTCGAGTATCGGTTGCAACGGCGTTATCCCCGTGGGGCCCTTCGTCGAGTTCGAAATTCGCAAATCGAAGGGGCGTGGGGCGCGGATCGGTACGTGCTTGTTGTTCGGTGGAAGATGTAACGCGATATATAGTGGTGTGCCGAAAAGCAATACAAAGGAGAGTGGGTACGGTGCTTGCGTTTCGGATGGATTGCACGTATTATTGAATCTCCCCCCGAGCGTTATGGCAAGTGCTGTAGCGAACTTTATGTATGAGGGGAACTCGCGTTGCTTAAACTCAAGCGTGTTGAAATCCAGGGATTCAAATCCTTTGCGGACCGCCAGGAACTGCGATTTAACGGTGTCGGCGTAGTCGCCGTGGTTGGTCCGAACGGATGCGGCAAGTCCAACCTCAGTGATGCCATCAGTTGGGTTCTCGGCGAGCAAAGCGCCAAGAGCCTCCGCGGCGCCCGCATGGAAGATGTGATCTTCGCCGGGACCCGCGACCGCAAGCCGCTGGGCATGGCGAGTGTCACGATGACGCTGTTCGACCCGACGTATGAAGTGGAACTCCCCGCGCTGGAGCCGCAGCAGCCGGTGGAAGGCGAATCGGCCTCTGTTACCGCCGCCAAAGTGCAGCACGCGCAGAAAGAGCGTCGGCACGAAATCACCATCACGCGCCGCTTGTTCCGTTCCGGCGAAAGCGAATATCTGATCGATGGAAAGAACGCGCGGCTGCGCGACATTCAGGACATCTTTATGGGTACGGGCCTGGGCCCGGAATCGTACGCGATCATTGAGCAAGGCCGCATTGGGCAGATTCTGAGTTCACGGCCGCAGGACCGCCGCGCGGTGATCGAAGAGGCCGCCGGTGTCACGCGATTCAAGACTAAGCGCCGCTTGGCCGAAGCCAAGTTGGATGGCGCGAAGCAGAACCTGACTCGCGTTTTCGACATTCTGGAAGAGGTCACGCGACAGGTCAATTCACTGAAGCGGCAGGCCGCCAAAGCCGAACGCTACGTGAAGCTGCGCGAGGAGATGGTCACCCATCTGCGCCTGTTGATTGTCGGGAAGTATAAGACGCTGGAACGGGAAGCGTCAAAAGCGGCGATTGAAATGAGCCAGGCGGCGGCGGCGTTTGAGACGCTCGGCGTTGATCTGCGCGCGAAGGAAACGGAATACACGGCGCTGCAGCAGACCTGCTATCAGCACGAAGAAGCACTGACGGCGCAGCGCAAAGAGCTGGCCGATTTGCAGATTGAAGCGGAGCGCGCGCGGGGCCGTCTGAACAGCCAATCGCAGCAGGTGGCGTCGATCGAACAGCGGCTGGCCGGGGGCGAAAACGAATCGCAGGAAGTGGAAAAGCGGCTGGCGGCGATGGAGTCCGACGTCGAAAGGCACCGCGCCTCGCTGGAGGAAGCGTCGGCGAATGCGAATGAAGCGCGCGAACGGCTGCGCGTGAAAAGCGAAGAGCGCGAACAGTTCCAGGGCCAGTTGCGCATGCGGGAACAGGGGTTGGAAGCGGCTCGTCAGCAAGTGTTGCGTCTGTTGGGCGAAGCGTCGGCGATGCGCAATCAGTTGGCGCAAATCGAAGAGTACTTGGCGTCCAATGAGCGGGATCGTGTCCGCGCCCGCAAAGAGGAAGAAGGCGCCACCGCCGATCTGGCGCGGCTTGCCGAACAGCGCCGGCAGTTGCAGGAAAAGCTGGGCGACCGGCAGATGCAGCTCGAGTCGCTAGCGGATCAAAAGAAGAGAGTGGAAGAGGAGTTGCTTGGACGCAAGTCGACACTTGGCGAAGCGCGGCGTCAATTGGAAGCCGTTCGCGCCGAGCTTTCGCGTATCAAGGCCCGAAGGGATTCGCTGGAAGAAATTCTGTCGCACCGCGCCTACACAACGGAATCGGTGAAGCGCCTGTTCACGGCGGTGGAACGCGGCCAAACCTCGGCGCTGCAGCCCTCCGGCGTGTTGGCCGACTTCATTGAAGTGGACCCCGCGTTTGAGAAAGCCGCGGAAGAATTTCTGCACGACGAGCTGGAGTACGTGGTGGTGAAGGACTGGTCGCAAGCCGACAGCGGTATCGATCTGATGCGCGGCGATCTGGATGGCCGGGCGACGTTCCTGGTGCAGCCCGAACTCGAGGACAAGTACGCCACCGCTCTGGCGATGGAGCCGCCGATTGGCCCGGAGACCGGGATTATCGGGCGCTTGAGCAACTATCTCAAAATGACCAACGGCCTGACCAAGGCCCCAGCCGAACTGCTGCCGCGCCTGTCGCGGTGCTATCTGGTTCAGGACCGCGCGGCGGCTCAACGGCTGGCGGGCCAGTATCCGGATATTTTTTTCCTGTTGCCGGACGGCGTTTGTTACCACGGCCACGCCGTCAGCGGCGGACGCAAGACCGGTTCCGGCCCGCTGGGTTTGAAGCGTGAGCTGCGGGAATTGACGGGCACGGTAGCGACGAAACAGAAAGCGTTTGAGGGTACGCAGCAGCAGATCGGCGAGTTGGAACACGCCATTCAGACGCTGAGCGAAGAGCAGGAAAAGGTTCGTCAGCAGCAACAGCGGGAAGAGAGAGAAGCGTTGGCGCTGGATCACGAAATGCGCCGTATGGGCGAGGAGACCAACCGTTCCAACGCCCGTTTATCGGCGGCCCGTTTAGAACTCGAACGCCTGGAGCGAGACGCCCAGCGCTCGGCCGGCCAGAAGGATGAAAAACAACGCCTGCACGCGGAGAAGGAAGAAGCACGCTCCCTGAAAGAGAAGGAATTGGAGAGCGGCCGCGGCGAACTCGATTTGCTGCGGGAGTCGGTCCAGCAGGTGTCGGAGGAGCATTCGGTTTTGCGGGTGCAATTGGCCTCGCTGGACGAGCGGCAGCGCAGTGAGGCGGCCGCCCGGCAACGGGTGGAATCGCAGATTGGCGAATTGACTCGACGCCGCGGCGCGATTGCGGCGGAGTTGGAGCGCCTTGGCTTGGATCGCACGCGCCTGTTGAACGACAACATGGAGTTGGACTCCATGTTGAATCTGCTCCAGGAAGAGATTCTGCGGTTGCAGGGGCTGGTGCAGTTGGCCGCGCGGCAGGATCACGAGATGCGAGCGCGGCTAGCCGCGATTGACGAGGCGTTGAAGGCGCATCGCATCGCGGTGCAGGAAGCGCAGGATCGGCGGACGCAGATTGAAATCCATCTGGTTCAGTTGCAGTCTGATTTGAGGCATTTGGACGAAAATGCGCGGAAGGATCTGGGGGCGCTGGCCAGCGAACTGGTTCGGGATGACGATCCGGAACTGGATGAACTGGCGTTGGGCGAACTCGACGCCAAGTATACAGAGGTGCGCGGGCGGATTGAGGCGCTGGGCGCAGTCAACCCGCAGGCGTTGGAAGAGTACACCGAAGCCGAGCTTCGCTTCAATTTCCTGAACACGCAGCGGCAGGATTTGCTCGACTCCATTCGCGACACGGAGAAGGCGATTCAGGAGATCGACGTTGAATCGCGCAAGCGTTTCGCCGAGGCCTTTGAAGCTGTGAACGCGCAGTTCAAGGAGATCTTTAAGACGCTGTTCGGCGGCGGTCACGCGGAGATGCGGCTGACCGATGAAACTAACATCGGCGAGTGCGGCATTGAGATGATCGCCTCGCCTCCCGGCAAGCGGCTGCAAAACGTTTTGCTGCTTTCCGGCGGTGAGAAATCGCTGACGGCGATGGCGCTGTTGATGGCCATCTTCAAGTATCAACCCAGCCCGTTCTGCATCCTGGACGAAGTGGATGCGCCGCTCGACGAAGCCAATACCGGACGGCTCGCGCGGCTGTTAAAAGAAATGGCGTCGGAGACCCAATTCATCGTGATTACGCACGCCAAGCGCACGATGGAGGCGGCTCAGACGCTGTACGGAGTCACGATGGAGGAGCCGGGCGTTTCCAAGCTCGTCTCAGTGAAATTCCATCCGCACAACCAAGTTCCGCCACTCTCCCCCGAGTCTCGCAGGACCCCGGCGATGGCCCAATAAAGGCCTATAAGACCAGCGTCCTGTGAGTATCCGCGCGCGCGGCGATTAGCGCCGCGCGCGCCCAGTTTTGTATTCTATTGAATGATGCTTATTCGCTCCTTTCTCACCCTCTCCCTATTTGCATTCGTCGTGACGGCGCAGCCGCCGGTGGACCCGGCGAAGCCGCCCGCGGCCGCCAAGCCGGTCGAGCCGAAGCCGGTCGTGGCCGCTAAACCGGTCGTGGCCGCTAAGCCGGTCGTGGCTGCTAAACCGGTCGTGGCCGCTAAACCGGTCGTGGCCGCTAAGCCGGTCGTAGCTGCTAAACCGGTCGTGGCTGCTAAACCGGTCGTGGCAGCTGCTCCCGTCGCGCCGCCCAAGCCCGCTCGCGACCCCGGCCTATACGGCACGCTCTCGATCAGCCATGGCACGACGCCCATCGGCAACATTGTCTTCAAGTTCTACGAAAAGGAATCGCCGATAACGGTGAAGAACTTCGTCGATCTCGCGCAGGGCCGCAAGGAATGGATGAATCCGAAAACAGGCACGCGCGTGAAAGCGCCGCTGTTCAACGGCCTGACGTTTCATCGCGTGATACCCGATTTTATGATTCAGGGCGGGGATCCGCAGGGCAACGGAATGGGCGGAACGGACGCGATTCCGGACGAGTTCCATCCGACATTGCGCTTTGATATTTCCGGACGCTTGGCCATGGCCAACGCCGGTCCCGGCACCGGTTCCAGTCAGTTTTTCATCACGGAAGGAACGCCGAGCCATTTGAACGGCCGGCACACGATTTTCGGGCAGGTTATCGAAGGAATGGACCTCGTCGCGAAGATCGCCCGCTTCCCGCGCGGCCCTGGCGATAAGCCGGATACGCCGGTTCGGATGAGCCGTGTTGTGATCACTCGCTACGCTGATCCGAACGCGCCCAAGCCGCCCGCGCCGGCCGTGAAGAAGGCTGCGCCCGCAGTTGCTAAGCCGACGGTTCCGGCTGTGAAGCCCGCTGCGCCGGCCGCGGCGAAAAAGGGCTGAGGCTTACGGCCATGCGCCCAGCAGAACGAGTTCGTGCCGAAGTGCAAGCCGACGCACGTCGTTCAGGGCAAGTACTTCAACCGTAGCGCGCCCGGTCGGCGTTTTTCCTTTAATCGAAAGGTTCAGAATGCGAAAGTGATCGTGCCACCCGTCTCGCCGGGGGTGAGAGAGCGGCACGATCTCATTACTCAAAGGGTCGATTCCTGTGGGGTCCGTCCGGACCGCCATGCTTCCTGGCGACGACGTGTTCGATGTGATGCGTGAAAGGACTCAACTGCTGCCGCGGCAGACAGTATTCACAGCGATCACCCGGTACTTGACAAATTCCCGCGTCGCGGAACTCGCCACTCTCAGCCGTTCGACGTCAGCTTCCGCTGTGCCTTAAGCTTTAAGATAGCGATGAAGTCAGCGGCGTTGATTAGTGCTTCGTAATTGGCCCGCTCCACCGCGGCTAGCACTCCCTTGTTGGCGCGCCGGGCAAGCAGTTCTACCCGTTTCCGCACCGAGGCGGTGATGCCAAATTCGACCACACGTTGGGCGGACTCCGCGTCAAGGCATTGGGTGAATGGGTCCAGTGCTGTGTGGCTCATAGCAAAAAATAACACAGGATTAGGCCGGAGAATTATCCAACGCGCAATCACTGAGCGCGAACCAGATGTGTGAGTTCTTGGAGGGAAGCCTCAGTTTACCGCGCCTCGCACTAGCAATCATCGTATGAAAAGCTGACCTCGTTGCCGAAAGCCACCGAACTTAGCGATACGGAAGCTGCCGCGCGAACGCAAGTGGCCAAAACACCAAAGCGAGGTCAACAAGGGACGCCAACGCAATGCTGCCGGTCTCTATTGAGTGGTTCTCGAAAAAGAGTAGCGAGCTATATCCATTCGCGGCACCGCAGTGAAGGTTTTTGGCCAGAAGTCAGCGGATGAGCGATGTATTCCGCTGTGTCCGGAGAACCATCGACGTACAAGGGATGCGCTCGATGTCGCCTGGCCGAAAGTGGGCTCAGCGTCACGCGCGCCACGCTGAAACAAACAGTCTTTCGCATTGACTTGTAAGTACACTGTATGCACACTAGATCTAGATGATGTCTGATGACATAAGCCGTTTCAACTGGGACGAGCACAACGCCGGACACATCGGGCAGCACAAGATCCGTCCGGAGGAAGTTGAGCAGGTACTGCTGAACTCGTCCATGCCCGTTGCTGAGGAGATCCACAACGGAGAAGAACGATTCCTGGACATCGGCCATACCGAGACAGGGAAGGTGCTTTGGGTGTGGTGGACGTTACGGGATGGCAGGATGCGGCCAGTGACGGCTTGGGCGGCAAGCAGGCAGGAACGGGAAGAGTACTACGCAGAGAAAGGAATGGACACATGAAGAAGGCAAAGCCAATGACGAAGAAAGAGGTCGCCGCGGAGAAGGCGTTCGCGGAGGACGTGTATAAACGGCGAGACGAATTTAGCCAGAAATTCAGGGCGGTGATAAAAGAGCGAAACACCCAGAGAGCGGCCGGGCGTCCAGTGATGGCTGGCGTTCGGCCGGAGGCGCTACAGGCGCAAGTTAAGGCGGCGATCGGTGGGTCTCGGCCGGTGACGATCCGGCTCGATGTTCACGACATCGAGCGCGCCGAGCAACAGGCGACGGCGAAGGGATTGAAGTACCAGACGTATATTAAGATGCTGCTGCACGAGGCGTTGGGGACAGCCCGATAAGTGGCGGGGCGCAACGCGCCACATTCACGAGTTACGTCTGCATGAGTTGTCTTTGGTCGCGGTCCCGGCGCAACCGGGCGCGCAGATTCTCGAAGTGCGAAGTCTGGGCGATGCGGCGCGGGTTATCGGCGGGTTCGATGCGGAGCGCATGGGCGGGCCGGAGTTGGCGGCGTTGCGGTCTATTGAAACGCATGTAAAACGGTGCTCGAAGGCCACCACGAACCCGCGCCGGACGCGGCGATACTTGCAGACCTCCGCGACCTGGCGGCGGCGCTGAGGCCGAACTGAAACAACCAACCGGGCCTTTTCGGGTCCAACCTGCGAACATACGGGGGCCGTCCGTTAGCGGCCATCGCCCAACCCCACATAGCTTGCCTGAGCAATTGGGCGGGCTTGCTGGCGCAGACCTCCGACCCATCTTCCCCGGCTTCCATTATGGAATCTGAAGGCGTCTTTCCATCGAGGTCCCACTTTTTCGTTTTTCATCAGGAGGTGTCAATTTTTCGACTTGACCACGACTGAAAAGGCATCGATTTTACCGCGATCGATTTCGAACGAAACCGTGCCAAAGGGCATTGATATCTGGGCTTGCCGATAAGCTTTTATGGCCTTTTCTATCTCGCTTGGAAAATCCCATTCGAATTTCCGGAATAGCACTTTTGATACCCGTAAGAGTTTTGTTTTGGCTGCCTCTCTGCTCGACGGGTTGTTGTCGTTTACGAGGAGCTTCACTTCATTCGCCGCGTCCGCCTTGACGCCATTGAAAGGGTTCTTCGAGTATGACCACTATACGGCGCTGTTTGAGTCGCTATCGGATCACGTTCGCCCCGTTCTCAGTTTTGGGTATTACACGGGATGCCGGAGGGGGGAAGTGTTGGGCCTTCGATGGGACCAAGTTGATCTGATTCGCGGAATGGTGCGATTAGAACCCGGCGAAACGAAGAACGAAGAGTCGCGGGAAATACCGCTCATCGGCGATCTACTGGCCCTATTGAGATTGCGGCGCGAGGAGCGAGATTCACGTTTCCTGATTGCCCTTGGGTCTTCTTTCACGACGACGGCAAACAGATTCGATCCATCCGAACGGCATGGGAGAACGCCTGCAAGCGCGCCGGACTGTGGAACGAAACGACAATGAAACCGACGCGCCTATTTCACGACCTCCGGCGCTCCGGCGTGCGCAACTTGGTACGCGCTGGCGTCTCGGAAAAGGTGGCGCAACGAAATCTCCGGCCATAAGACGCGGGACGTTTTTGATCGCTACAACATCACTACGCAGGATGATTTATTCGACGCGGTGCCGAAGCAGCAGGAATATCTGGAACGGCAAAAGGCGGCACACAAGACGGCGGCCCCGGCAGATTGGCACACTATTGGCACACAACGCGAAAAAGCCGCCAAAAACTAATGGCGGTTTTCCCTTGCAATTTATTGACTTTATTGGTGCGGATGGCCGGACTTGAACCGGCACGCCCGTGAGGGCACTGGAACCTAAATCCAGGGCGTCTGCCAATTTCGCCACATCCGCACGCATCTCTAGTTTAACTCACCGCGGGATTTTAACTCACTGCGGCCGCCGTCGCCATTCCAATGGCGGTGCTTCTCCGCACGGTCCGGCGCCGGACATCCACCAAGCGCGGCGACGTCTGTCCGCAGGGACAGGGTTCCGTGATCAGGCGGCCGACCAAACCGGTCTCCAGGCGCAACAACGGCAACCGCGGATTCGCTAGAAAACTGACGACAAGCCGGTCCTGCTCGCAGCTCTCGAAATAGGCCGCGTCCTCGCGCACATGCAAACCGTGATGCATCTCGCATTCCCAGGCCAGCAACTCGCCGTCCAAGCCCAGGAACTGCTCGAACACCGGAACCTGGTAACGCCGCCAGAACCGGTCGCCATCCTCCGGCGTCAACGGCCCTTCCAAAATACCGGTGAAAGCGATTACGGCGTTGCGAAGCGGCGGCGGCCCCTCGGCAACGGCGACGCGCAATGCGTCCAGCGGCGCGGCCAGCGATTGCGGCGCGAATGCCGGTAATTCGGCGGCGTCGAAACCGGAAAAACATCGCACACGCCGAGTCTCGCCCACGGCCCGCGCCACGACCGCCGTTCGCGGTGCTTCTCCTAACGGGTAATGGAGCCGCTCCGGCGAGGGCTTGGCATTCGCCACCGCGTACCGTTCCGGATGGCAGAGAAATTCGAGAAGGTCGATTTTTGGAAACTGCTCGAATCGATCGGCGTCCCGGTCATAGTCTCGGGCATAGCGTGTTTTGGTAACCGCGGAGCGCAGCACGTGGCGAAGTTTGAAGCGGTGCCGGTCCTCCGGCGGAAGGCTCCGGGCACGAAGCCACGGCATTGGAAATGTGAAGGTCACAAGGTGGTAGTGCGCGCCGGAGCGGAGTTCTCTCACTGCCGCCGCGTTTTTTTCTTTTACACTGGAATCATGTGCAGACTAATCCGTAAAATTCTTGTCTTCACCGGCTTAGCAGGCATCGCAGCCAGCGCCCAGAACATCGGCTACGGCGTTCGCGGGGGGGTGCCGCTCAGCGATTTTCTGAAGGCAGAATCGAAAACGGGGGCGTTGACAAACGTCGTCAGAGGCCGCGGCAATGTGATTCTGGGTCCGATGTTCGAGGTTCGGCTGCCGTTCGGACTCGGCATTGAGGCGAACGCGATCTACCGCCGTTGGAACGCCGATGGCGCTTTGAGCAGGGGTTCGGCCAACACGTGGGAGTTCCCCGTCTACGGAAAAGTGCGCATGCCCGGCATCGTCGTCCGCCCCTATTTCGGCGGCGGGCTCAATTTTCAAAAGCTCGGCGACGTCACGCGGTTTCTGGGGGCGGGGGTCATCGCCGATAGCAGCCGCCGCGGGTTTCTGGGCGCGGGCGGAGTGGAAATTAAAGTTCCGTACGTGCGCATATCACCGGAGTTGCGTTTCACGCGCTGGGGCAACAGCGGCCCCTTGCGCACCACCAATCAGATTGATTTCCTCGTTGGGCTGAGTTTCTGAATACGCCCGTGCGTCTGGCCCTTTTTGGCGGGACTTTCGATCCCATTCACACCGCCCATCTCGCCGGCGCGCGGGAAGCCGCCGATCATTTTCAACTCGACCGTGTGCTGCTGATTCCCAACGCGATTCCGCCTCACAAAGAGCGGCGGGCTACAGCCGGTTACAAGCATCGCCTTGCCATGGTGGAACTCGCGGCGCAAACCGATTCGCGCTTCGCCGCGTCGCGTCTGGAAGAGGGGCAGACGAAGAGCTACTCGATACTTACGATCGAACGTGTTCGCGGTGAGATCGATCCGAAAGCAGAGCTCTTCTTCCTTATCGGCGCCGACGCTTTCAGCGAAATCGAGACCTGGTTCCGCTGGCGCGACGTGCTCGAACAGGTCGAGTTTATCGTTCTCTCGCGGCCCGGGTACACGTTCGATATTCCCGAAGGCGCCAGGGTCCATCGGCTGGAAACACTCAGCCTCGACGTATCCAGCACCGTCATCCGCCGCCGTCTGGCCGCGGGCGAAACACCGCCGGAGTTGCTCCCGGCGGTGCTCGAATATATCCGCGCCAACGCGCTCTATATATAGGCGATGACGTCGATCTCCACCAGCGAATCGCCAGGAATTCCGCCGGCCGCGGCGATCGTCGTCCGCACCGGCGGCTCCTCGCCGAACCGGCCCTTAAACGCCTCGTTCATTTCCTTATAATCTTTCAGATCATTCAGGTACACGTTGCACTTCAGCACCTTGTCCATGGACGATCCGGCGTTGATCAACTCTTTTTCCACTTCATCCAGCACATGTTTCGTATGCGCTTTAATGTCGCCGGGGAAGTGCGCGCCCTTGCCGGCAATGAACAGCAGATTGCCGTAGGAGACGGCACCGTTAAACAGCGGCGTCTGCTTGGGCTTTGCGCCTTTGCGGTGCACTTTTTTCTGGGCGCCCGTCTGGGCCTGGGCGGCACCGGCGGCCGCGGCCACGCCGGCAATGGAGGTAAACAACATGCGTCGATTTGTCATGAAGTCCTTTCGATAGAATCAATCATATGCAACGTCGCGACTTTTTGACACTGCCGGCCGCGACAACCGCCGCGCTCGCCGCCGCCAAGGCCGACGAGCTTCCCAAATATCGCGTCCAATCCAGCTACGCGCCCGCCGCGCTGCCCGGTATGCCCGGTCCCTTCCCCGGCCGCGTCGTCAACGTGCACGCCGCTCATTCCATCAACGTTACAAACGACAAAGCCGACCCCGCCGTCGTGGCCGAAATGATCAGGCAGGGCCTGCTCGCGCTCACCGGCGAGAAGGATTACCGCGACGCCTGGCGGCGATTCATCGCGCCCAATGACGTCGTTGGCATTAAGCTCAACTGCTCCGGCGCGCCGAAAATTTGCTCTCACCCCGTCGTCGTCGCCGAAATCGCCAAACAGCTAATCGCCAACGGCGTCGCCGCTAAAAACATTACCTGTTATGAGCGATTTCAGGATCAAGTGGTTTCGGCCAAGTACCCGGATTATCTGCCCGCGGGCGTCAATATTTGGGCCGCCAGCGGCGTCCGCGATGGCATCAACGGCTATGATCCGCGCACCTATGTGGAAGTGGATTTCTTCGGCGAAGACGATACCCGCTCCAACATCGTGCGCCACGTCAGTGAGCGCTTCACCAAGATCATCAACGTACCGAATATGAAGGACCACGGCGCGGCCGGCGTCACCGGCTGCCTGAAAAACATCGCCTACGGCAGCTTTCACAACGTGGCCCGTTCGCATCGCTTTGAGAAGACGAATACCTATTCCTTCATCGGCACGCTGGCCGCCGTGGAGCCGCTCCGCTCGCGCACGGTTCTGCAAATCATGGACGGCCTGAAGGGCGTCTGGCACGGCGGGCCCTTTCAACACGCGGACCGCTTTGGCTTCTATCCCGCGCGCATGATGTTCGGCACCGACCCGGTGGCCATCGACCGCCTGCTGATCGACATCATCGAAGAAAAGCGCAAGGCCGAAGGCGCGATCAGCGTTTTTAACCGCTCCATGGATTTCGTGAAAAAGGGCGACTTCCGCAAGGATCCCAACACCAATAATTTCATTCGCGAACCAGGGCATATCGAATTCGCGGGCGGCCTGGGCCTCGGCGTCTTCGACAAATCCAAAATTACGCTGAAGGAGATCCGCCTGTGACCGGCGTGCTGCTGCTGGCCGCCGCGCTGCCCGGATTGTTTGTCGATGCCGATCCGTCGCCAGCGCTGCTCGGTGCGCAGTTAGATTGCGTCAACATCCCCGCCGCCCGCGCCGAAGCGTGGAAAGGCCAGTGCGCCACCGTCGTCGATCCGGCCGCGCTGACGAAACTCCCCTCCCCCGGCGTGCGCTATCGCATGAATGAAGCGCGCGCCTCCAGCGCGCCGTGGGTGGATTCCAACGGCGCCCGCTACGCTCGGGGCATTAAGGGAACGGCGCTGATCGCCGTCGGCGATGGCAATGCCGCCCTCGCCGCGGCGGAGGCCCACGCTTTCGGCGCGGGCGCGCTGGTCACCGCCGGGCCGAAGGATTGGAAGGCTTTTGGCGAGATGCGCAAATTCCTGGTTACGCTCCCCGGCGGAGAGCTGCCCGCGCTCGCCAACATCGGCTTCCTGGACGATGGCTCGCCCGCGGCCCATGAGAACATGATTTTGCTGTTGCGCCGCAATCTGCTGTTCCGCGTTGTCACCACTCCGGACGCCAAGCTCGACGTCAACGTGAAACCGAAATCCGGCGATCCCAACGCCGTTGCCTACGAAGTCCGCCAAAAACTGACCGATAATAAACGGCTGCTTCGTCTTTACGGCAGTGAAGTGGTGCTCGCCCGTCTCTCCGGCAATGCCACGCGCCGCCGCGTCGCGCTGCTCAATTACGGCAACCGTACAGTGGAAGGCGTCCGCGTCCGCATTCTGGGGCGCTGGCCAAAGGTGACGGCCTATGCATTCGGTGAAAAAGTGGAGGCGGTCGATGTGGTTGTCGAAGCCGCCGCCACTGAATTCTCACTGCCGCGTGTCACCGCTTACGTCGTCGTGGAACTCACTACCAAGTAACGCCGGCCTTCTTAAAGTCCCCGGCGCGGAAATAGCTCATTGTGCCGGGGTTCAGAAATTTGTTCATCGTTTGGCGGATTTGCGCGGCGGTCAGGGTCAGGACTTTAGCCTCCAGCTCGGCGTCGAAGGCCATGGTCCGGTTATGCAATCGTTGCGACGCCATGCGTCCGGCCAGCTCGCCGTCCTGCGCCCGGCTGACCTCACGCGACAGCAGCCAGCTCTTCTTCGCCGCCGCCACTTCAGCATCGGAGTACCCATTTTCCAGGATCATTTTCAGTTCGTCTTTGAACGACGCTTCCACCTTTGGCGCGTTCTGCGGAGCGCAGATCGCAAAGGCGGTGAAGACTCCGAAATCCGTCCCTGGGCTAACGCTGAAATTGGCGCCCACGCCATAGCTGAGCCCCTCCTTGCCGCGAATGCGCGCAAAGAGCCGGGAGTTCATCCCGCTTCCCAGGATGTAATTGCCCAGAACCATGGCTGCGTACTCGGCGTCCGTCTCTTTGAGTGAAACGGTCTGACTCGCTGTCCACACGGCATTGGCCTTGTCGGGCGCTTCAAAATTTTGAACGGTCTGCGGCAGCGGCATGTATTTATTTTCGACGCGGGCGTACTTCTGCCCGCTCGGCCATTGATTCAACAGCCTGCTCGCTTGCTGTTGCGCGGCTTCCGTGTCGACATCGCCGATGAGAACAAGTTCGCCGTTGGATGCGCCGTAGAACTTCCGGTGGAACTCCTTTGTCTCCTCGAGAGTCACCGCTTTGGCGTCGGCGAGCTGTTCATCAATTGTGGGAACGTAGCGAGGATCGCCTTTGCGATACGCCGCGCTCAAATGCCGCGCCTGGGCCAGCGACGCGAGCATCTGCGGCTCGGATTTCTGCGCCTCCAGCCCGGCGAGCCGCTGCTGCTTTAGCTGTTCAAATTCGGCGGCGGGGAAGTTCGCTTCCTTCAGGATCTCGACGACCAGATCGAGGACCGGTTTCAAATTATCCCGTGTCGTCTGGATAATGGCGGTTGCGCCCGTGACGGAGCCGAAAACATTCACTTGCGCTTTCAACCGATCAAATTCGTCTTTAATTTGCTGACGAGTGTGTGTAGCGGTTCCGCGCATCAGCATCTGGCCGGCCATCTGGCCCGCCAGCACGCGACCGTTTAAATTTTCCTCATTGCCAAAATGAAGCGCGAGTTGAACGGTAATCGTGTTCCCGCGCGTTTTCTTGGTAATGAAGCTCAGTTTCAGGCCACCTTGCAGTTCACCGCGTACGGTACGTTTGTCGATGTTTTGGGGCGAGGCTTCGAAGGTCTCTCCCTGGCTGATCAAGGCCTGGCCCTTGTAGTCTTTTACTAGCGAATCGACATCGGGCGGTTCGGGTATCTCGGCCCGAATCGACTTCGCATCGGGACTGAACTCGCCGACCGTGCGATTGGAGGGGATCAGGTATTTCAACGCCGCGGCCTGGACCTGCGCCGGGGTCACCTGCCGCAGGCGATCGCGAGTCAGAAACATCATCCGCCAATCGCCCATTGCCTGATACTCGCTCAACTGGAGAGCCACGTCTTGGGAGTCCGAAAGCAGCCGCTCAAACTGCTTGTCAAACTGGACTTTCTGACGGTCTACTTCTTCTTGCGTGAAGGGCTTGGTTTTGATCTCGTCCAAAACCGCGAGCATGGTCTTGCGGGCATCTTCGAGAGATGCCTCCGTCCGCACGGTGGCCTGGACAACCAGGACGCCGGGATCCTTGAGTTGGAACGCGAAGGAGCCGACGCCGCTGGCTTTTTTTGTTTCCACTAGGGCCTTATAAAGCCGGCCGGAAGGGGCGTCGCCGAGAACCCGCGCGGCCAGTTCTATGGCGGGGTACTCTTCATGCGTGCCCGCAGGAATGTGGAAGGCGGCCATTAGCGCTTGGATGTCGCCGGCACGGCGCAGGGTTACGGAACGCTCGCCGTCCTGTACCGGCTCGACCGTGTACGTGCGGCGCAGTTGCCGCGACGGTTTCGGAATGGGGCCGAAGTGCCGCTGTACAAGCGCAAGCGTCTTGGGTTCGTCGATTTTTCCGGCGACCACCAGGACGGCATTGTCCGGCTGATAAAAGTGCCGCCAGAATGCCTGCAGCCGGTCAATCGGCACGCGTTCGATATCGCTGCGGGCACCGATGGTCGACTTGCCGTAGTTATGCCACAAAAACGCCGAAGAAAGGACACGCTGCATCAAGATGCGCTGCGGGCTGTTTTCACCCATTTCGAACTCATTGCGCACAACCGTCATTTCACTATCGAGATCTTTCTTCGCAATGAAACTGTTCACCATCCGGTCCGCTTCCATGCTCAGCGCCCACTGCAGATTCTCGTCCGAGGCCTGGAACGTCTCGAAATAATTGGTGCGATCAAGCCACGTCGTGCCGTTGGGACGCGCGCCGTGATCCTGCAGTTCTTTCGTAATGCTTGGATGGTTAGTGGAACCCTTGAACAACAGATGTTCCAACAGATGCGCCATGCCGGACTCCCCGTAATCCTCGTGGCGGGAGCCGACCATGTAAGTGATGTTGACGGTAACGGTGTTCTTCGTAGGGTCCGGAAACAGGAGCACGCGGAGGCCATTCTGCAACCGGTATTCGGAGATGCCTTCGACGCTCGTGACAAATTGGACACCCTGCGGCAGTGGCGCGGAAGGCTGGGCCGCAAGCAATAAGAGGGTAAAGAGCGAAATGGATATTGGACGAATCATAGGTGATTTTGATGTTAGCGGTTTTTGCAGACGCCTACAATGGGTAAGGGATCAACTGGCATGACGGGGAAAATATTCTACAAACTCATCGGCGCTGTATTGTGCCTGTTATTGGTGGCCCTGGCGGCGGTAGACTATCTGGCTACACGCGTGGTGGAGAGCACCTATCAGGAAACGCTGGAGCGGGAACTCTCCGATAAAGGCGCGATGCTTGCCTTGGGCCTGGCCCAGGGACTGAACCTTCGCGATGGCAATATCGTCGGCGCTTTCGCCGGGAAAACTCGTAGCCGCCTGACGTTGATCGCCAGGGATGGCCGCGTCCTGTCCGATTCCGGCGCCAGCACCGGCCAGATGGTGAATCATCGCGAAAGGCCGGAAATCGATGCCGCCCTCGCCGGCCGTGTGGGATCGGCGCGCCGGAAGAGTTCAACCCTGGGCGTCGATTTTCTCTACGTCGCCGTGCCCGTCGCCGATGGCGCGCTTCGGCTGGCCGTGCCGCTGGCCGAGATCCAGGGACAGGTCGACGCCATCCGGCGGCGCATGTTGGCCGCCACTGCCCTCGCTTTCCTCCCGGCCATTCTCATCGCGCTCTGGTTCGCGCGCGTGATCGCCCGCCGCCTCGGTGCCATCATTGATTACGCCGCCCAACTGGCGCGCGGCAATTTTCATGCCAGGCTGAAGCGCACCGGCACCGACGAACTGGGGCTGCTGGAAATCAAGCTCAGCGAAACCGGAGAAAAGCTGGAAGGAATGTTCCAGGAACTGGAACGCGAACACGCCGAACTGGAAAAAGTCGAGCGCGTTCGAAAGGACTTTGTCATCAACGTTTCCCACGAACTCCGCACGCCATTGGCCTCCATTCAGGGGTATACTGAGACCCTGCTCGACGGCGCCCTGGACGATCCGAATCACAACGTGTGTTTCCTCCAGATCATCCGCCAAAACACGGAGCGGCTCGCCAATCTCACCGCCGATCTCCTTACCCTCTCCCGCGTCGAATTGAAGCAGCTGAAGTTCTCCTTCGCCAGCTACAATGTGGACCGGCTGTTGGAGGATATGGTGGAGTCCATGTCGCCCCTGGCCTTTCGAAAGAACATCAAGCTCACGCGCGTTGAGTCGGGCGGTTTGGTGGAGGCGTTCTGCGATTCGGAAGCGGTGAATCAGGTGCTCAGCAATCTCGTCGATAACGCACTGAAATATACACCCGCCGGCGGCGAGATCACTGTCGGCACCCGGATTCTTTCCGGCCTGCCCACGATAGAGGTTTTTGTGCGCGATACCGGCATCGGGATTCCGGCGGACGAACTGCCCCGGCTATTTGAGCGGTTTTACCGTGTGGACAAAGCGCGATCCCGTGAACTCGGCGGTACCGGGCTGGGACTGTCTATCGTCAAGCATCTCGTCCGCGCCCAGGGTGGCGATGTGCGGGTGGAATCGGTGCTGGGGAAGGGGTCGACTTTTATATTCACACTGCCAGTTGAAGACCTTGGTATGAGCGAAGATAGCGATATTCGCACACAGTTAACCAATTCGTAATGTGATTGAAACAGATTCCGCGTTAGCGTGATGGCAGGGACACTGGTATGAAGAAAATACTGCTCATTGAAGATGATTCGGACCTTTTCGCGTTGTTGAAATACAATCTCGAAAAGGAAGGATATGTATTTGCGGGTTCGCAAACGGGTAAAGGCGCGGTGGAGTTTTGCCGGCGTGAGCGGCCGGACCTGATCATTCTCGACATCATGTTGCCGGATTCCGACGGCCTGGAGATCTGCAAGTCCATTCGCGCCCATCCCGAATTGGCGGCGCTACCGGTGATTTTCCTGACGGCGCGGGCGACGGAGACGGACCGGATTGTCGGTTTGGAGCTCGGTGCCAAAGACTATATCGTGAAGCCGTTTTTCGTCCGGGAATTGATCGCGCGAATCAAGATCCAGTTTCGCGGCCAGACGTCGCCGGTACGCACGCTGAAGGTCGGCTGCTTGGAACTCGACCGCAACTCGTGCCGGGTATTTCTGAACGGCGGGGAGCTGACCCTGACGGCGACTGAATTTCGATTGCTGGAATTCCTAATGTCGCGCCCGGGGGTGGTGTTCAGCCGCGAGCAGTTGTTGAACGCGGTGTGGGGCCGTGACCGCGCGGTGACGGACCGGACGGTGGATGTATACATCCTGCGCCTGCGGCAGAAGGTGGAGCTGGACGCGGCCAATCCGGCGTTTGTCCGCAGCGTGCGCGGTTTCGGGTATTCGTTTAATGAGACGGGCCGCGCGGCGGCGAGCGGGACGGAATCGATCGCCCAGCCGGCGTGAAATCGCGAGCGGATACAGGCGGACTTCCACCCTACCCGAGAATTTTCTAACTGACCGGCGCATTCAAAATGGAAGCGGTACGGCTCTGGTAAAACCCATGGTAATGAAGTACCGAATCTATCTGGAACCCGATGAAGACGGAGTGTACGTGGCAACTTGCCCCACACTTCCCGGATGCGTTTCCCAAGGTCATACCCGTGCGGAAGCAACCGATAACATCCGCGAGGCGATCGAAGGATACTTGATAAGCCTGCGGAAGCATGGCGAACCGGTCCCTTCCAGCATAATCGAGGAGGTCATTGAGGTTGTCAGCGGATGAAATTGCCTATAGTTTCCGGCAATGAGGCAGTGAAGGCATTTCGGCGAGCCGGGTACGAATTTGACGAGCAACACGGTAGTCACATGATTCTCCGGCACGTCGAGTCTCCGCATCGGCGTCTCTCCGTTCCCAATCACAGAGAACTCGCCAAGGGGACTCTTCGGGCTTTGATTCGAGAGAGTCCGCGGCGATTGCTTCGCCGTCAACCGTCGGCCAGCAACGCCTTAGGCACCCATCGCTGGAGCGTCTTGGAGAGTAGCGCGAAGTCAATTGGCTTTGCAACATAATCGTCCATCCCGGCAGCGAGACACTCCTCGCGGGACCCTGCCAGCGCATGCGCGGTCATGGCGATGATGGGTATCCGGCAGCCGGCCGCTTCCTCCCGCCGGATCGCTTTTGCCGCCTCGTACCCGTGTCCATTTCCGGCATCTGGCAGTCCATTAGGATGAAGTCGTACTGGCCCGCCCGCCACATCCGCAAGGCCTCCTCTCCGTTGCCGGCGGTTTCGGCGGCGCAGCCGAGTTTCCTCAAAAATGCCACAGCCAAGCGCCGGTTCACCGCGTTGTCCTCGGCCACCAAGACGTTGGCGCTTAGGTTCGGCCATGCAACCCCGGCGGGAGCGACGATATCATCCGGCACCGCCACGGCCAGTGCCAGCGGCAGGCGGAGCCAGAACGTCGAACCCTCGCCTAACCGGCTCGCGACACCCACCTCTCCGCCCATAAGCTCCGCCAGCTTTTTAGAAATCACAAGTCCCAAACCCGTTCCGCCGTACTTGCGCGAGCTCCGCGAATCCAACTGGCTGAACTCCTGGAACAGCAGCGACTGCGCCTCCCCGGTGATTCCGATTCCCGTATCCACGACCGCGATCGTCACATCCTCTAATACGCCCGTGTTCTCCACGGTCACCCGCATCGTCACCGAGCCGTTATCGGTATATTTGATCGCGTTACCCACCAGATTGACGACGATTTGCCGAATCCGGCTCGCGTCGCCGGAGAAGCTCTGGGGCGCGCCGGCAGGATAGTCCAACTGCAACGGTAGCCCCTTCTGCCGGGCGCCGGATTGCAACAGTTCAACCACGTCGCCAAGCAGGGCGCGCAGGTTCAACGGCTGCGGGTGGACAACGAGCTTGCCTGCTTCAATCTTCGAGAAATCCAGAACATCGTTGATCACTCTGAGTAGCCCGTCGGAGCCCTTTTTCGCGGATTCCGCGTAATCCCGCTGCTCGTGAGTCAGCGGGGTGTCCAGCAGGAGTTGCGTCATTCCCATCACCGCGTTCATCGGTGTGCGGATTTCATGGCTCATCATCGCCAGGAACGCGCTCTTGGCTTGCGTCGCGCCTCCGGCGCGCTCTTTTTCCACGCGCAAGTCCGCTTCGTGACGGGCGAACTGCAGCGTCTGCCGCTTCATCAACACCGCCCAGCACCCGCAAATCGCGACGTGTACGAGCGCGATTCCGAAATGGAAAAACAACTTAGTGAACCCAACATAGCTTTCGGTAAAAAAATAAGGCAGCACGCCCGTGTTGTGCAGAACCGCAAATAGTATGTGTTGCGCGATGATCAAGAGCGTTCCCGGCCACATACACAGCCAATCCTGATAGACCAGCATCATCGTGAAGGCTGTGAAAAAGAAAAAGTGCATCTCCGCCATGCCGTGGAGCTGGTAAATATGCAGCGCCATGAACATCTGCAACGCGATCCCCGCGACACACCTTGTTATGAAGTGTCCGGGCAGCAGCCGCACGCTGACCAGAAACATGGTTACGGCGAATACGCTGATGCAAACCGTAAGCAGCCAGGTGTCATAGAACGCGGCCAGTAACATCGCCAATGTCGCGTGGCAGGCCAGGAAAATCGTCATGATCCTGTCGCCGCGAGTTCGGATGCCGTCCATAATCGCGCTTACCTCAGCCTCCGTAAAGCCGAGTGTTTCATTGACGTAAGCGCGGGTCCGGGTCAAGATATCCCAAGAGCCTGATTTGCTCATGTCGGCTGTTTCGCCCCTTTCGCTATTTTGGAACGCGGACATCCATACGAGATCGCGGCCCCAGGGTCTTCCGGTTTGGCCGGCAGCCCGGCAAGGATCGACTCCAGCGCGATACGGGCATATTCCGTCCCAGGCACAACGCAGTAGCGCGAAATGTTGTAGTTACCGCGGAAATAGAGGCGCTCGTTCCTGTCAATTACCACGGCCTGCGGCGTGGCATACACGCCGACTGCCTCCGCCCAGGCACCAGTCTCATCCACCACCGATTCAACGCCCAGGTTCAGCTTCTCGAACTTGGCCCGCAGTAGCGCGCTCCCGCCTTCTCCCTGCAGCACCGCAATAAATCGAACATCGCCCCGATGTCGGCGAATCAATTGGCGGACATGCTCCAGATTGAAGCGCGAGCACGGGCAGTCCGGGTTGAAAAAATGCAGAAAAAGCGGCCTGCTCTTATCCAATGTCAGCCCGGCCAGGGGCAGCAAGATTCGCTCGCCTACGACCGGTTGACGCCAGCCAGCCGGCCTAACCGCGGGAAGTGAGTATTGCCAATCCTGCTGCCAAAAGACAAAACCGGTCAGCATCAGGAAGAGGATCGTGCTAAACAGCACTACTGGAATTCGCCAATTCATCTAGGCCCAAGTAACTTATCGCTGCGAACGACTGCAATGTTAGCACGATTTTCGCCACCCGGCCGATTTGTTAAGCGCGCGTTAAACCATTCTCGGCCACCCGCGAACGGCGGTGCCGGCCTTCCACGGCCCGCATGAGCAAATCGACCAGCCGCCCGCGCTTGATAGGGCATGAACGCAGCGCTCTACTTCCGCTGCCTGGTCCTCCTGCCGCCAATCGCCGTCTTCGGACTGCTCATCGACTCGCTGGCAAACTTCGGCCTGTGGGAGGTCTTCAAAACGCTAGCCGCGCCGCTTTACGACCCTCTCGGCAAAGGAATTTGGGTCGTCTTGCTTTTGCTGGGCCTGCTCGGCCTCGGCGGCGCCGGATTCATCCCCAGCCTCGACAGCATCGCGCTCCGTATTTATTGTGTGGTTCGTCCCCTGCGATAACCTAAACCCCAAGGGAGAAATTTGAGTCGTGATTGAAAGATTCACCACGGCTATTCTTACAGTATCGTGAACCGGACCGCGGTCATCCGGGAGCGCACTCCATTCTGATCGGCTACACTGACGTCTGCCATCCAGATGCCGCTTCAGCCACGCGACAAACTCGGCCCCTACGAAATCCTCGCGCCCATCGGCAAAGGCGGCATGGGCGAGGTGTGGAAAGCGCTCGATCATCCGCATTTCTGCCCGATCTTCGATGCCGGCCTTGACTATCAAGTGTTGGCGTGTGCGGATGGCTCGCCGGTCAAGGGTCCCATGGAGACGGCGGGAGCGAACCGCGGCGGAAAGCGCCGGTGGGGAAATGAGTGAAATCATCGGGCTCGTCAGGGCTGCCGCCGGGATCAAGCTCTTGTTCCTGCCCCATGCGGTCCGGCAGATGGCGCGCCCGGATAGAATGATTACAGTGGAGGATGTTCGAAACTGTATTTTTGACGGGGAGGTGATCGAAGACTATCCCGAAGACGCGCGTGGGCGCAGTTGCCTGCTACTTGGAACCAGGGATGCCGGCCGGCCCCTCCATGTAGTGTGCGCTCCCAAGGCCGGTTATTTGTCGATCATCACCGCCTATCAGCCGGATCCGAAAGAATGGGAAACCGATTGGAGGACCAGGAGGCCTTTATGAAATGCATGCACTGCCAAGGGACGATGGGCCGCGGCTCCGCGCCATTCCACATTGACCGCAACGGATACCACCTCTCCCTTGATGCCGTTCCGGCGTGGGTGTGTGGACAATGCGGAGAGCCGTACTTCGAGGAGCGGGAGGTGGAGTCGATTCAGAACCTGTTGATGCGGGTGGACGAACAGATGGCAAGGTTAGCGCCGGCTGCGTGACGGCTTTCCGATCCTGTAGACTCAGACCGCCTGATCTCGTCGCCTGAATCTGTACTGTTTTGGATACCCGTGAAGCACGGCGCTCTACTTCCGCTGCCTGCGTGAGTCAAACCGGCGGTCGCTCGCGCTTGATAGGGCATGAACGCAGCGCTCTACTTCCGCTGCCTGGTCCTCCTGCTGCCCATCGCCGTCTTCGGACTGCTCATCGACTCGCTCGCAAACTTCGGCCTGTGGGAAGTATTCAAAACGCTAGCCGCGCCGCTTTACGACCCTCTCGGCAAAGAAATTTGGGTCGTCCTGCTTTTTCTGGGCCTGCTCGGCCTCGGCGGTGCCGGATTCATCCCCGCCGCGCGCCCGTTCGGCTTCGGCGCCATCGCCGCGATTGGCATCCTTTGCGGCGCCTTCGTCGTGAAAGTCTATCCGAACGATTGGGGCCTCGGATCGGTGCGCCTGTTCATCCCTGGCATGGCCAGCATCGGGATCAGTACTTATTGTGTGGTTCGTCCCCTGCGATAGGGTAATCGACGGACAGGGATCGTGGGAGCATGTCCACCATCACATGTTCGCCCCCAATGCCGTGAACGCGTTCCGCGCGACCAACGGACCCGAAGGGGGCCTTGACGGACTCATGAGACGAAGGGCAGTGCTCGTCTCCTTACCTGTGTTGCAATAAAGTAAGTGCCGTCACGGAAACACCAACTAACAGCGCTGTTTGATCGATTCGCTATCGACTTATCTTCAGTGGATGGTGTGTCGGAGGATATCGTACGTTGCCCCCTTTGTTTGAGGACGTTTGGTCGGGGCGCGATTGCAGATCCGAGCGACGACGGCCTCAGCATAGAGCACATTATTCCCTTCTCGCTCGGCGGCAAGGAAATTACGTTGACGTGCCGTCACTGCAATAATCGCACTGCTTCGGACGTCGAGGCGCACTTCGTCCGAATGGTACGCGCGGCTGACTGGAGCAGCGGTGACGGGTCAGTGCTAGGGGGAAGATTTCGGATCGGCGAAGATGCGCTTCCGCTAAAAATATCGTGGACCGACGGCAAGCGCCCCGTCGAGTTCAAAGTCCCTGGCGGCAAGCATGAAGTACTCGAACAGTATCGTCAAAGGCTCGCGAAGTTCGGTCCAGGAGACACTTTCAACTTCACTGTGAAACTCAATTACAAAGAAACCAATGCGAAGCGAGGATTAATCCGTATTGCTTACCTTACGCTGTTTCACGTCTTTGGCTACAAGTACATTCTCCCAGTCGCAGGAGAGCAGCTTCGAACAATTATTCACAAAGGTACCGCAGAAGAACTCAAGCCTTTTGGCATCCGGATCGGTGATGTTCAGGAAGTAAAACAACAACCCACCATCAGGATATTGCCAGTGCCTTTGGAGGGTGAAAGAGCCGCATTCCTCGTCTTGCTACGCCTCCAGACCGCGCAGACTAGGTATCACGGGATTCTCATGCCGGGGCCGGACTTGCTCAACGACACCGACGTTCTCTCGAAGCAGGCAGGAGTGGCGAAGAAACTCAGCGGCAAACGGTTTTCACTATAAGCATCAGAAGAGGAACGGCATCGCTCCGATATTCCTCCTCGTTAACGGGGTTGGACCCAAAAGCACCTGGGCCGGCCGGCCATGCCCTTGGCAAATGTGGTTTCATCGGACATCTGACAAAATGGCGTGGTTTGAGGTGTTCTTTAATGGCTGGTTTTGAGGTGTTCCCCGAGGCTTGTGGCCAGTGCGATCACAGGACCTCTTGACAGAAGAGGTCACGTTCAGCCGCGCCAATATCGATAATGGCGCTCCCGGCCCCCTTCGGACGCCTGCACGGTCGCTTGAGGCCATGAACCGCGCCAGCGTCGGCACGGCGCTGCTCTCCTGCGACACTCCGTTCGGCAGCGAACCAGCCGCCGCGCGAACCGTGGCTGCCGCCCCGGCAAGGCCGGATAGCCGCTCATGGTTGGTTAGGACTCGTAGCCGCTTAATAGGAGGAGGCGATCATAGTCGATGATCCCAATGCGAAGGCGGTTAAGCCAACCCGACCGGCCCAGGAAATTGCGCGTGAACCCCGCGTCTTGAGCGAAGAAAACGGCCGCCGGGAACTCGATGCCAAGGGTATGAATCGTAACCTCGTGCTCGTATGCCACAAAAAATCCCGCCATGGTGCGAAACCGTTGTGTCCGGCCCGCCTCGACATCCAATCCAAGCTCTTCTCCGTACCTGCGTTCGAAGATGCAGTGTGCCGCTCCGGTATCAAGCGTTGCTATCAACGCGACATTTTCATTGCCTACGGACAGCTCGGTGGGGATTTCAATCCCGTTCTCGGACGCATAGTGGCACGAAGCCGCAAACTCGATCAGAATGGGCATTTACCAACCCGGAACGAACGGGAGTGAATCCTCGGGAAGCACATGCACCAGAAACGGAACATCGATTCCGGCGGCCTTCGCCGCGGCAAATGCCTTGTGCCCATCCACGTTCGCGGCAATCAAGCGGTCGCCATCCACAACGATCCATTGGTCCGCATATCCGGCGCGATTTTCCCTGATCCAATTCATCTCGCGCCGTCTATCGCGAGACGGAACCATTTTGACGGTAGGATCTTGCTGAAGGCCGTCCGCGAAGCGCAGTACTTGCTCCTGCTTCGTCGGCGGCAGGCGGCGAACTCTGTCCAGAATGGCTGCTTCGAGGCTCATACTATTGCTTTCTTGATCATAACCGAGATTGCTTCGTCAAATTCTATGGCGGCGCGGGCAGGGGCTTTGCGGGTTCAGGGAGTGGCTCCGTACTTCAAGTGAGAGGATAGAATGGCGCATGACTCTTCGGGTTTACTTCGATCCACTCGCACTACGATGGAAAACTGGCCGCTCACACTTCTGACTTTAAGTAGGTCTGACTCCTTCACCGGAATCGCCCGGCCGGATGCAATCAGCCGGATTATTCCAGCTTCGTCGGTTGGCACGTCTCCCTGGTGCTGCCGAAAGTAGTCAGCGGTCAAGCACATAGTTTGCCGGTTTGGGTAGGCAAAAACAATCGATGTCTCTGGGTCAACGCTGGTTTTTCCTCCCGAGCTAAACAGCATGACGTAGATAATAAAAGCCACGTTTGCGAGGACGAAGATAGCGACGAACTGTCCGGCGGTTAGACCGGATCTCGCCGGAGGTGGCTGGAATCGCTCCTCAAACCTTCCGAAAAGTTGGCCCCCACAACGCCCACAATGCTGGAAGTTATCCTCCCAGACCATCTGACATTTCCCGCATTGCTTCATGCTTCTTTCCTTATCGGGCAATGTTCCCCCATACCCGCGGCAAATGCCTTGTGCCCATCCACGTTCGCGGCAATCAAGCGGTCGCCATCCACAACGATCCATTGGCCCGCATATTCGGCGCGATTTTCCTTGATCCAATGCCTTTCGCGCCGCCGATCACGGGACGGGACCATTCTGATTGTGTCAAACGCTCATTTTACCGCCTGCCTGATCATACCGGAGATTGCCCCGTCAAAATTGCGCCCGCCCCCCGCCATGGTAACTTCCGAAGGGGGCGCGACGTCCTTTACTATAGGTGTATATGCCGATTGTGTCTCCGCGCTCCGTGGCCAAAGCCGTATTGCCACTCTGTGCCGCGCTACTGTTCGCTCAGGGACCCGTAAAGCCGACCTTCGACCATTCCGTCCAGCCGTTACTCACCAAAAGCTGCCTTTCCTGCCATAACGACCGCCTGCAATCCGGCAGCGTCAATTTGACCCCCTTCGTCAACCCCGCCACCGTTCTCGGCAATCGCGAAGACTGGGAAAAAGTGGTGCAGAAAGTCCGCTCCGGCGAAATGCCGCCCAAGGGACTTCCCCGCCCTTCGATGGACCAGATCACCGCATTCACCGCGTTCATCGAAAGCGAATGGGAAAGGGCCGACAAGAACGTTAAGCCCGATCCCGGCCGCGTCACGGCGCGCCGCCTGAATCGCATCGAGTACACCAACACCATTCGCGACCTCCTCGCCGTCGACTTCCGAGCCGAAAAGGACTTCCCCACCGATGACTCCGGCTACGGCTTCGACAACATCGGCGACGTGCTCACCATCTCGCCTATCCTGATGCAGAAGTATCTGGAAGCCGCCGAGACAATCTCCTCCCGCGCCCTCGGTGCCGATCCGCTCCCAGCCAAACCCGTCGAATTCGAATATCACACGAAAACGAAAACCGTCCGCCGGCTCGACCGCTCCAACATTGAGGCTACCCACCGCGTCGATTGGGACGGCGAATACGAAGTCACCATCGGCCTCCCCGGCGAACGCGCCAAAGACGCATTGCCCGTCGAAATGGGCTTCTGGATGGACGGCAAGCTGCTCTACAAGCAAATGGTGGAGACCAAGCCGTCGGGTCTCGTCTACTTCAACCCTTACTCCGAAGAGCATTTCCGCGTCTTCGTTCCCGAAGGCGATCACGTTTTCCGCGTCGGATTCATCGGCGATGAGTTCGCCAAGACCCTCACCGACCGCGAAGTGTTTTCTGACCGGAAGACGAAGTTCCTGAACATGATCAAGTTCATCGGCCCCTTCCCCGCCAAGGTCGAGCGGGCCAGCCGGAAACGCGTTTTGGTCTGCGATCCGAACACCGGGGCCGCCTGCGTGACAAAGATTTTGACCACGCTCACGCGCCGCGCCTACCGCCGTCCGGTCACGCGCGCCGACATCGCGCCGCTGGAGGGCTTCGTCGCCATGGCCCGCAAAGAAGGGCAAACTGTCGAACAGGGCATCCAACTCGCCATTCAAGCGGTTCTGGTTTCGCCGCATTTCCTGTTTAGAATTGAAAAGCATCCGGCGCCGAACGATCCGTTGCGCGTGGCCAAGGTCTCGGATTTGGAACTCGCCTCCAGGCTTGCTTATTTTTTATGGAGTTCCATGCCGGACGACGAACTGCTCGCCCTCGCCGAGGCCGGCAAAATGCGCGCGCCGGGCGTCCTGGACGCGCAAGTGAAACGCCTGTTGGCGGACAGCCGCGGCGGCGCGCTGGCCGACAATTTCGCCGGCCAGTGGCTGGAAATTCGCAATCTTGACAGCGTCAAGCCCGACCCCCAGAAATTCCCCGAATGGCGCCCCGAACTCCGCGACGCCATGCGCGCCGAGACGCGCCTGTTCTTTGAAAACGTCCTGCGCGAAAACCGCTCTATGACCGAGTTCATTAATGGACGGTATACCTTCCTCAATGAAATGTTGGCCAAACATTACGGCATCGAAGGCGTCACCGGGCCCGATTTCCGGCGCGTCGAATTGACTACCGATCAGCGCGGCGGCATCCTCAGCCATGCCAGCATCCTCACCGTCTCCAGTTACCCGACGCGCACCTCGCCGGTCATTCGCGGCAAGTACGTGCTGCAGAACATGCTCGGCGCTCCCCCGCCCGCGCCGCCGCCCGACGTGCCGGCGCTCGATGAAAGCACCGCCGCTAGCTCCGGATCGCTTCGTCAACAAATGGAAAAGCATCGAACAAACGCTGTTTGCGCCTCCTGCCATAACCGCATGGATACGCTCGGGTTCGGCTTGGAGAACTACGACGGCACCGGCAAATGGCGAGCGAAAGACGGCAAGTTTGAGATCGACGTCAGCGGGACCATGCCCAACGGCAAGTCCTTCCAGACGCCCGCCGAAATGCGGGCGCTTCTCCTGGACCAGATGCCGGAATTCACCCGCTGCGTCACGGAAAAAATGCTGACATACTCTTTAGGTAGAGGCCTCGAGCGCTTCGACCGCCGGACCGTCGATGGCATCGGCAAAAAACTGGCCGCCAACGGCTATCCCTTTCAATTGTTGATTAACGAGATCGTACAAAGCCTCCCGTTCCAAATGAGACGCGGTGAGGCTCCCAAACAGGTGGCGCAACGATGATGATTACCAGGAAAACACTCTCCCGCCGGACCATGCTGCGCGGCGCGGGCACGGCCATCGCCCTGCCGTTCTTCGACGCCATGGCCCCGGCATTGAATGCCAGTTCCATCCCCGGCAAAGCGCCCATCCGCATGGCTTTCGCTTATGTGCCCAACGGCCTCGACATGCGCCACTGGACGCCCAAGGAAGACGGCGCATTCGTTGGCGATCTGCCCAAGATCCTCAAGCCCATGGAGTCCCTGCGCCAGGATATTACGATCCTCAGCAACCTCACCCAGAACAACGGCCGCGCCCTGCTCGACGGTGCCGGCGACCACGGCCGCTGCTGCGGCGCTTATCTCACCGGCGTGCAGCCTCGGAAGAGCTTCGTCGACATCAAGGCCGGGATCTCCTGCGACCAGATCGTCGCCAATCAAATTGGCAAACTGACCCGCTTCCCATCGCTCGAAGTCGGCCTGGAAGACGCCCGCCAAGCCGGCGATTGCGATTCCGGTTACTCCTGCGCCTACACCAACAATCTCGCCTGGCGCTCCGAAACCCAGCCGCTCCCGCCCGTTCTCGATCCCCGCGCCATGTTTGAACGACTGTTCGGCAAGGGCGCGGCGCTCAACCCCGAAGAGCGCGCCCGGCAGACGAAATACCGCCGTTCGATTCTCGACTTCGTCACTGGCGACACCAAAAAGCTCCAGGGCGATCTCGGCCCCACCGATCGCCGCAAGCTCGATGAGTATCTTTCGTCAATCCGCGAAATCGAACGCCAGTTGGAGAAGGCGGAAAACGATAACGCCCAAGTCAACCCCGGCATGCCCAAGCCCTACGGCGTTCCGGCCGACTTCGCCGAACACTTCCGGCTGATGACCGACATGATCACCGTCGCCTTCCAGGCCGACATGAGCCGTGTCGTGACGTTCCTGGTCACCCGCGAAGGCACCTCGCGCCCCTACCGCGAAATTGGCATCCCCGATGGCCACCACCCATTGACCCATCACCAGGGCAAGCAGGAGTTGCTCGACAAGGTGACCCGGATCAACGAGTACCACATGGTGCAGTTCGCCAAGTGGATGGAGAAGTTGAAGTCCATCAAAGAAGGCGATTCGAATATTCTCGGCAACTCGATGATCGTTTACGGTGCCGGTCTTTCGGACGGCAACCGCCACACGCACGAAAATCTGCCCGTCATGCTCGTCGGCGGCGGCGGGAATTCGATCAAGGGCGGACGCCGGATTACGTACCGGAAAGAGACGCCGATCTCGAACCTGTACCTAACCATGATGGACAAAATGGACGTCAAAACAGAGCATTTTGGCGACGCAACTGGCCGTATTGATGGCTTAAATCTGGCATAGAATGCAGCTTATAGGTCAAGGAAAGCCCAGTTTGGGGGTCATCTTTGACTCCGACATGGGCAGCAGAGTGGAAACGGCGCTCGCCTTGGCCGTGCTTTATGGGCTCGATGGAAAGAACGAATGCCGCGTCGTTTCCATATCTTCGACGCGTACGAGTCTTTTATCTGCCGCTTTTTGCGAAGTTGTGGGGCGATTTTACGCGGGCGCGGTTTCGGCGGCCTTCGGCGCGACCGCCCGGACGCTGCCGGTGGGCCTCGCGGCGGATGGCAAAATCCCCGGGGCAACGCCGTTTTTGACCGGGCCGCTGAGCCGTAAAAACACGGACGGATCATCGACGTACCTGCATGGGATCGACAGCATCATCGACACCGCTGAGGCGCACGGCCTGATCCGCAACGCCTTCACCGCGCAGCACGACCAGAACGCCGCGGTAGTCCTGGCCGGGCCGCCCACGAATCTGTTGCGAGTGCTTACGCTTCCCGGAGCGAAAGAGACGATCGCCGCGAAAGTGAAGCATCTGATATGCTCCACGCCATCAGCGGCAAAGGAGTTAGAGGCCGCCGGCTGGCCGACTCCCATCATTTCCGTAAGCCCATCCGTCGGCTCGGCGATTCTATTCCCCTCCGCAACTCTGGAAAAAGAGTTCGCCGAGTTTCCCGCCCACCCGGTGGCGGACGCGTTTCGCGTCTCCGGAAAAGACGCGTCGACCGGCGAATTGGCGGCGGTTTTGTACGCCGTCCGGACCACCGATAAGGCATTCGCGCTCTCGGAGCCGGTGGGGAAAATCCGCCAATTGATGCTGGAACCGGCTGAAAGGGAGAGACTTCTGGCGAGTTACATCGAATTGGCCACGGCCAAGCCAGTCGTCCGCCAGCCGCGTATCCGCCGCCCCGTGGTTGAAGAACCGAAAAAGCCGGATACACCTCCGTCTAAGCCGTAATTTCCATGAATCCAGGCCCGGAAGACCCCACCATCACGCAGCCAGGATTGCCCGGCAGCGCGAAGGCTGGATCCGAACAATTACAGTGTGTTGTTCTATGCGACGATGGAGTCGCTGCGGAGGCGCGAACTGGCAGTGCCTTTGCTTCGCGGCGCGAGCGAACAACAGATAAGAGATTTGCGCAGACAGCCGGATTTGCAGGCGTTCGTGCGCGATCCCAAATACCAAGCGATTTTCTCAGGAAAGCAATAGGGTATGATGGCCTCACTATATTCAGACTTGCGCTTTTGAGAACGGAAAGGACGAATCCAACGTCCCAACTAACCATCCCCCATTCCCGATTGAATACGGCCCCGTACCAACGAAGGTGACCGTCAAGAAAGGCGACACTTTCCAGTTCATCACTCCAATACCTGGGGTCTTTCGATTTCGCTACACCACCGGTCGCCCTTATCAATCGGGGATGCCCCTTCTTGTTGACCATCCTGGAGGCGACGAGCGGGAAGCGACGGGCGTACTCGATGTTGAACCCAACCCTTAATCGACATAGAGGAACTCGTTCGAGCTAAGCAGCGCCTGCGCGAACGACTTGAACGGCATCTTTTCCAGGAAGCCGGCTGCGAGTTCCCGCTCGGCTGCCGCCGGCTTTCGGGAGAGTGTCATTAAATAGGCGGCGTCAATGTTATTTTCGGCGCGTTTGGCGAGCGCTTCCGCGGCTTGCCAGACAAAGTCGTCATTCAGCATTGTTAGTGATTGCAGCGGAGTCGTCGACGGAACGCGGCGGCTGCAGTTCGTGTCGATGATCGGATAATCGAAGACACCGAGGAAGCTCATCGGATACGTGCGCCGATGCGTCAGATAGATACTGCGACGCCATTTGGCGTTCTCCGGCTCCTTGCTCGAAACGACCTGCAGGCCATCCGTGCGCATCTCGAGCAGGATCGGCGGGCCGCCGGCCGTCGTGTCGAGTTTGCCCGCCGCCGCGATCACCGAATCGCGGATCGCCTCAGCATCCAGCCGCCGCAGGTTCATGCGCGAGAGCAGGGCGTTATCCGGGTCGATTTTATTAGCCTTTTCGCTCTGTCGGCTGGACTGACGGTAGACCGTGGAGAGCATGATCTGCCTGTGGAGGCGCTTGGCGCTCCAGCCGTTTTTCATGAAGTCGATGGCCAGATAATCGAGCAGCGGCTGGTTCGACGGCGCGGCACCAGTCGTGCCGAAGTTATCGGGCGTGGCGACGATGCCCGTGCCGAAGTGGCCCTGCCAGATCCGGTTGACGATCACGCGGGCGGTGAGCGGATGGTCCGAGCTGGTCAGCCATTCGGCGAAGGCGAGACGAATCCCGGAAGTCTTGCCTTGTGCCGCGGCTGGTTTCACCGCGTCCGTTTCGTTGGGTTTGGAAAGGATGCGCAGGAAACCGGGCGTGACTTTCGGGCCCGGCGAATCGGCGCTGCCGCGTTGCAGCAGGCGAATATGGGGGGGCGTTCCTACATCCCAGAGGGCTTGGATCTTCCCGAGCTTCTTGAACTCCTGATCTTTGGCGTACTCTTTTTGAAATGGTTCGTTGAACTTTTTGAAAAGGTATTTTTGGATTTCCGTGCGCGTGTCCACAGGCGTGGCCAGCGCGGCTTTCAGATCGGCGCGGATGGCCTCCGGAATCGTCTTTAACTGATCTCCCAGGAGCCTGGATTCAATCGCTTCGTGTTGCGACTTCGGAAGTACGAAGAGGTGATGATTCTGCGGCTGAATCCAGTCCGTTGGATTGTAAGCCGTAGTGAAAAGAGCCAGGAAGCGGTAGTAGTCGCGTTGGGGGATGGGGTCGAACTTGTGAGAGTGGCAGCGGGCGCAACCGACGGTCAATCCAACAGTGCTGCTGGAGACTTTGTCGACCAGTTTGAAAAGCGCCTCGTAACGCTCCACCGGGAGATTGGAAATATCCTCTTCGGTAATATCAAGGATGGTCCGCATGTAGCCGGTGGCGGCCAGCAGCGAGTTGATTTCCGGCGTGTGCTGCTTGGCCTCGCGCCAGTCGATCAGTTCGTCGCCGGCGATCTGTTCGGTCAGAAACCGGTTCCAGGGCTTATCGCTGTTCACGGCGTTGATGACGTAATCCCGATAGCGCCACATGCCATCGGCGAACTCCGTTTTCTTGGGGTCGAAGTCTTTTCCCGTGGTGTCGACATAGCCCGCGGCGTCAAGCCATTGGCGGCCCCAGCGTTCGCCGTAACGTGGAGAAGCCAGCAGCTTGTCGATTAGTTTTTCGTAGTCGCCGTCCTTTTGGAATTCGTCGATTTCGGCGGGCGTTGGCGGTAGGCCGGTGAGATCGAGATACGCGCGGCGCATCAGCTTTTCATTCGGCGCGTCGGGGCTGAATGTGAGACCCTTCGATTCGAGTTTGGCGAGGACCAGAGAGTCAATGGGAGTGCGGAGGCGAGCTTTCGATTTGACGCTGGGAATCGGGGCGGGCACTGGTTTTTGGAAGGCCCAGAATTTGCGCTGCGCCTCCGTTATGGGCGGCGCTTCGAGCGGACTGAAAGGCCGGTCCGCCGGATTGAAAGTGATAATTTCGCTAAAGTCGCCGCGGTCAATCCACTCGGCGATAGCGTTCCGCTCCGATTCTGTCAACGGCGCGCCCACGCCCTTGGGCGGCATGGTGCCGTTGGAGATTCTACGGACGAGCAGACTGCGATCAGAGAAGCCTTCAACGATCACCGGACCGGTGGCGCTGCCCTTGAGAACATCGGCGACGGTATGCAATCGAAGCCCGGCGGCGGCGGATTTTTCACCATGGCAGCTCGCGCAGCGGGCAAGCATGACGGACGGAACTTGCGCGTTGGCATGGACGGGCGCGTCGAATGGCGCATCGGCTTCAATCCACTGCTTGACGATTTCGATCTCGGCGTCGGGGATTTTTTGGCCGTAGATGGCCGGAGGCATTTGTCGCGACGATACCTTCTTCCACAGCAGGCTCTCGTCCGGCTTGCCTTTGACGATTACGGGGCCGTTGTGGCTGCCGCGAAGCGCGCCCGCCGCGGTCCGGAGATCGAGCCCCAGCTTGGGCGAGCTTTGTCCATGACAAGTGAAACAGTACTTAGTGAAGATGGGCAGGACGTCTTTTTCGTAGCGCGGCGCGGCACCCGCGATTAACGGCAGCGTCAGGAGTGCGAGTAACTTCATGCGAGTAAGTCCATGACAGGTTTAGCGCCGGTAACGGTAACGTCCGACGGCGTTTCCATCCGGCCGCCATTGGCGTACTGGATCTTCTGATGATCCAGGCCCAGTTGACGGAGCACGGTGGCGATCATGTCCGGCACGGGAACGCGATTGACAACGGCCTTGTAGCCGAAATCGTCCGTTTCTCCGTAAATAAGGCCTTTTTTGAAGCCGCCGCCGGCGAACCAGATAGTGAAAGCGTTGCGGTTATGGTCGCGGCCGTCGCCGTTTTGCGTGGTTGGCAGACGACCGAATTCACCGGCCCACATGACGATGGTGCTATCCAACAAGCCGCGGGATTTGAGGTCCATAATAAGCGCCGCCGAGCCTTGATCGACTTCAGTGGCGATCTTCTGCATATCTTTCTTAATACTGTTGTGATGATCCCAGGGCTGGCCGGGGCTGGTAGTAACTTGGACGAAACGAACGCCTTTTTCCACTAATCGCCGGGCCATCAAACAGCGCAGTCCGTAGGCCCCCGCCTTAGGATCGTCGATACCGTATAACTTCTTTGTCGCATCGGTTTCCTTGGAAATATCGAGGACTTCGCCGGCGGCCAGTTGCATCCTGGCGGCTAGCTCGAAGTTTTTGATTCGGGCTTCCAGCTCCTGTTCGCCTGGATGCTGCCTGGAATGACTTTCGTTGATTTTTGCGAGTAAGTCGAGAGTCGCCCGCTGCGCCCCATCGGCCTGTTTTTCCGGCGGATGTAAGTTATGAACGGGCGCGCCCTTCATGCTGAATTCGACGCCGGAGTAAGTAGCGGGCAGATAGCCATTGGCCCATAACTGTTTGCCGCCGATGGTGTAACCCGTCGGGTCCCGCAGGACGACATAGGCGGGGAGGCTCTGGTTCTCGGTGCCAAGCGCGTAACTGATCCACGCGCCCATAACAGGGCGGCCGGGGAAGATCTTGCAGGTGAGCAGCATGTTGAGCGCTTCCAAATGGTTGTTGTGCTCGGTGTGCATGCTGCGGACGAAGGTGAGGTCGTCGACGATCCTGGCCGTGTAAGGGAGCATCTCGGAGATGTCCATGCCGGATTGCCCGTATTTTTTGAACTCGAAGGGGCAAGGAAGGAGGGTGTTGACGTTATTAGGCTGATGAATTTCGACGCCGCCGGGCAGCGGTTTGCCGGCGTGTTTCTGGAGCGTCGGCTTGGGATCGAAGAGGTCCATCTGGCTCGGGCCGCCGTTCTGGACGAGTTGGATAACGGCGTTCGCTTTGGCGGGGAAATGTTGGCCGTTGAGCAGACTGGAGAGGGCGAGCGAGCCGAAGCCGAGGGTAGTGCGTTCGAGGAGTTGGCGGCGGGTTAGCGGTGACACGGTGGCTGCGGATAGCATATCAGGTCGCGCTGTCCCGTTTTCCATGCCGGATGAACAGGATTTCGACCAGACGCTTCTTCTCGATCATGCGGAATATGCTCAGACATCCTGATCTCGCCGGGTTTTCCGGCTGAATAGTGGAAAAGCATTTGAGCCGAAAGGGGTTG
>CAMDKT010000003.1 GCA_945900935.1 Candidatus Sulfopaludibacter sp. SbA3
AAAACCTCGCAGTCCCTCAAGATTCGAGGGGGCATCAGCCGAGCTTGCCAGCATCATTTTTGATCGGCGCTTGTTCCAAGTTGTAAGCGTTACCCAACTCAAAGCTGATCGTAAAGAATCGCCGTATACCCCTTCACTTTAAACGTCCCTTCAATCGTCGGCCACGCGCTTTGGTGCTCGTTCGATTTCACCCAGTTCAGCCGGTCCTCTTCCGATTTGAAGTTGATAACCAACCGGTAATTGGCACCTTCCGGAGCCTTGCCCGCCTTGGCCTCGCGCAACTTCAGCATGTAGACATGCAGGAAGCCGGGCTGCTTGGCCATGGCCGGCTTGAAAATCTCCTTGAAATTCTTCTTCAAGTCCTTTTCCTTCGCCGGATCGACCATCATATCGACATGCAGTTGGATGGTCTGATCGACAGCCTTTTTTGCTTGCGCGCTCAAGGCAACAGCGGAACCAAGCGCGGTAATAACAGCGTTGCGGCGATTCATTTTCATTTCTCCTCTTTACTTCAATTTGATGCGATAGACGGAAGTGCGCGCGGTCATCCACAACACGCCGCCGTCCTCGGCCCAACCTACATTGGCCGGCACTTCCGTTGGCTTAATGGTACCCAGATGTTTACCTTCCGCCGTAAAAACCCAGACGCCGCCCGGACCCGTGGCCCAGACATTCCCCTTGGCATCCACTTTCAACCCATCGGGCAGTCCGTCGCTCTTTTCGGCGGTCACATCGGCAAACACTCGGCCCGGGCCCAGCAGACCGTCCTCCTGCACCGGGAACTTCATCCAAACCTTACGCGCCGCATCGGAGTTAGCCACATAAAGCCACCGCTCGTCGGGCGAAAACGCGAGGCCGTTGGGGCGCGTCAGTTCCTTGTTCAACAGAGTCAGCTTACCGCCCTGTAACCGGTAAATGCCATTAAAGGTGAGCTCTTTTTTCGGGTCTTCATCCTGCTTGATTAAGCCGTATGGCGGATCGGTGAAGTAGAGGCCGCCATGGGACTTATACACCAAATCGTTGGGGCTGTTGAGGCGCTTGCCTTCGAAGCGATCAACGAGCGTCGTCAACACGCCGGACTTGTTGCGACGCGCGATGCGGCGATTGCCGTGCTGGGCGATCAAGACGTTGCCGTCCTTATCAAACGTCATGCCGTTGGGGCCGATGAAGGAGCCGGCGGGCGCGTCCGTGCCGTCATAACCGCCAGGCTTCAGAATCTCGGTAACAACGCCATCAGGGGCCAACTGGCGCGTCACGTTCCCCTGCACATCGCTGAACCAAAGATTGCCGGACTCCTTGAACCACAGCGGCCCTTCCGTGAACTCAAATCCGGTGGCGACTTTTTCTATCTTCGCAGTGGAGGGAACCAGCGAGTCGAACCCGGGGTCGAGACGAAGGATTCCGCCCGCCCCCGCGGGTTGATCGGCAGGCGGAGTCAAGGCGGCTGATTTCTTCTCGTCCACGGGTTTGTCGGTACTCGAAGCGCAAGACGACAGAAGGGCGAACAAGGCGGCGGCGAGTAAGTTTTTCATGGGTGCGTCTCAGAGAGGTTATCGCTTTTCGCGCGCCGCGTCGAGCGCAGCCGTGACTAAAATTTTCAAAAAGGCCTCGTCGTCACGACGCACCGGCTCACGCCCCGCGTCCAAACGGCGATAGTCGTACGACAGCAGTTCAGTGAACGAGCCAGCCTCCAAGCCGTAGGCCTCGTTGATCCGCCCGATGTTGTAACCGTAGAGATCCTTCAAAAACTGAACGTATTGCTGCTTGGCCGGGGCTTCCTCCCGCATTCGCCGCACGGCGTGTACCCAATCCCGCGATGGCGCCGGACGAAACTCCACTTCCCGGCCCCGAGGCACTTGAGCGGCGAAGGCCGCATCAAACGGATCAGGCCACGGAGTGAGCGAAATAACAACCAGCGCCGCGGCAAAGGTCACCCGGCAACCTCAATGTCCCAGCCCCAGCCTGGGCGCTCATGCGGCCGCATATAAATGCCGTCGGGGCCGCGAGTAATGTTGTAGTTTTCTTCAAAGAGCTGGTAGACCTCTTTGGGGCCGCCGGGCGGGGGGAGAAACAGTTCGGCCCAGGGCGCGTTGACGTTGGCAATCGTGTAATGAATGGAACCGTTCAGGCCGCCGCCATGCGGAATGACGGGAATATCGTAGGCCGAAGCCATAGCCGAAATCCGCCGCAGTTCCGTCAGCCCGCCGCACCATTGAATGTCCGGTTGCCAAATGGACGCGCCATTGGCTTCCAGCAAATAGCGGAAGCCGTAGCGGCCGTACTCGTGTTCACCGGTGACGATGCGCGTGGACTTGATGGTGGTGTTCAGACGGCCGAAACCCGCGTAATCATGCGGCTGCAGCACCTCTTCCATCCAGTAGACGCGATAGGGCGCCAGCATCTCCGCCATCTCGATCGTGTACCGCTCTGTCCACGCCATCCAGCAGTCGAGCATGATCTCGCCGTCCGGACCCAGCGCGGCCCGCGCTCGCTTGACGAGTTCGACATTTTCTTTCATACCGGCGCGACCGCTCGCCGGACCGTGGGGAATCGCCAACTTCAGCATCTTATAGCCGAATTCAACATGCTGCTCAATGTCGTTGCCGGTGCAGTAAGCCGGCACGCGGTCCTTTGTCTCGCCCCCCAAAAGCCGATAAACAGGCATGTTGAGCGATTTGCCCACAATGTCCCACAGCGCCATGTCGAAGCCGCTGATGGCGTTCATCGTCACGCCCATGCGGCCATAGGACATGGTGGCCCGCCAGCATATGTCCCAGTTGCGCTCGATGTCGAATGGGTCGCGGCCCATCATTAGCTTGGCCAAGTGACCGGTGACAATCTGCCCTCCTCCGGGACCGCCGTTACCATAGCCCTTGATGCCTTTATCGGTGGTCACTTCTACGGTGAAGCTCGGCACATCCGTTGCTGCAAACAGCTCTCGCCGCGGTTTGAATTCCGGATAGATGGACACAGGGTTGGCGACCTCCACAAACTGCGTGGACCACGCGCCATCGGCTGCTTTGAAGGCTGGATACGGCTTTCGCGGCCGCGTCCTCACGATTTTGATATCCGTGATCTTGAGCCTGCTCTTCTCCTGCGCCCAAGCCAGAGCGGGCAAAGCCGGCACGGCGGCGAGAGATAAGAAATCGCGTCGTTTCATTTTTTAGTCACCTTTACGTTTCGAAAATGTCCAATGGTCCCAGGCCCGATCCAGAAGCCGATTTGCCCCTGGAACGCGCCCTGCTTCAAATCGTTCACCACCAGCGTCGGCTGCGCGTTCCCATGCACGAACAAACGCGCCTTCACGCCATCCACTTCCATTCGCACGCGGGTCCACCTCAATCGTGCCGCTCTCGAAATCCTTCACTGGCAACAAAAGCAGGCGGTCATCATCCTTGCCCGTTGCGCCCGCGGGCTGCGTCAGACGAATCCCCTTCTGCCCTTTGTGAACCACCGCTTCAGCCACGACTTTATTGGCCCGCATGTCTTCCACGGATTCCATCGCAAACGTCTGGCCAAATGCCAGTTCACAGGCGGAAATCACGAGGCACAGTAACGTCGGGAACGTTTGCATGAAGAATAATCTTATCCGAATCGCGGCACGCAAAACGACGTGCGATGCTAAAACGAGATGAGAAACATCAATCGCCGCGGCGCGGTCACGCTCGCCATGGCGGCCGCCACGCAAACTTCGTTCTCCGCTGAAGGATTCGAGAGCGCGTTTCGCGCTGCCGCGAAGCGTCACAATATCCCCGCCGCGGTGGCGCTCGTCGTCGGCCCGGAGAAGACACTTCTGCAAAGTTCGCATGGCAACCGCGACTCGCAAAGCAGTGTGCCGGTGGATGGGCGAACGATCTTCGCCATCGCATCCATGACCAAAGCCATCACCTCCACAGCCGCCCTGCAACTGGTGGAGCAGGGCGCGTTGGACTTGGATGAGCAGGTACACAAACACCTGCCGGAGTTGCGCGATCTGCCTCTGTTGGAGGGTTTCGACGCCGTCGGCGCGCCGCGATTCGCCAAAGAGCGCTATCAGGTCACACTGCGTCAACTGCTGACCCATACGGCCGGTTTCGCCTACTCGTGGAACCATGAACTTGTACTTCGCTACGGTTCCCCCGCGAACCCAATTCCTTACCTGGTGAACAAGCCCGGCACCCGTTGGCATTACGGCACGAACGTCGATTGGATTGGAAAGCTCGTGGAAACCGTCAGCCGAAAAACGCTCGAGGCCTACTTCCAGGAGCGCATCTTTCAGCCCCTGGGAATGAGCGACACCAGCTTCCTTCTCCCTCCGAAAAAGCTGGATCGCCTGTCGAGCAGCTATCAGCGCGATTCCCATGGCGTTCTCCAGGAATCCCCTCGCATCCAGCCGCCCGTGCCCACATCGTTCAACGGCGGCGGCGGCCTGTTCTCCACCGCCGATGACTACGCGAAATTCACACAAATGATCCTCCGGCGCGGCTTGTCCGCGGACCGGAAACGGATCATCAAGGAGAGTACCGTCAGCGCCATGTCGTCCAACCACGTTGGCGGTCTTGATTCGGGAAAAATTCGCTCCACCATGCCCGAACGATCTTCCCATGTCGATCTTCACCCGGGCGAGAGTGACCGATTCGGCCTTGGATTTCTCATCAACCCAAAGGCGTACGACGCCGGGCGATCCGCCGGAAGTTTGGCCTGGGGCGGCATCCGCAATACTTTCTACTGGATCGATCCGAAGCGCGGCATCGGAGCGGTCATTATGATGCAGTTCCTGCCCTTCTGCGATGACGCGGCGATGGGCATGATGGGCGATTTTGAACGTTCAGTATATTCCCATTTGACATGAGCCTCCTCCTCGCCGCCGCTGTTTCCCACGTCCTCATCATCGGCGTCGACGGCCTTTCGTCCGACGGCGTCCGCAACGCCGCCACGCCCAACATTCACAAACTCATGGACCGAGGCGCTTGGACGCTGAAATCCCGCGGCGTGATGCCAACCGTGAGTTCCCCGAACTGGATGTCGCTGCTATCCGGTGCCGGGCCCGAGATGCATGGCGTCCATTCGAACGATTGGGAACGCTTCAATTTCAAAATCGACCCCGCCTGCAAAGGGCCGGATGGCATTTTTCCCGGCATTTTCGGCGTCATCCACGAGCAACGCCCGAAGGCAACGCTGGCCGCCATTCACGACTGGCCGGGTTTTGGCCGCCTCGTCGAAAAGAATTCCGCCACCCATGTCCGGCACGTAAAAGGATCGCCCGCCGCCACGGCCGCCGCCATCGATTACTGGAAAGTAAACAAGCCGCTGCTCCTGTTCGTACACTTGGACGACGTCGATCACGCCGGCCACGGCAAGACGTGGGAAGGCCCGGAATACAGGGCCGCCGTGGAAGTGGTCGATGGCTTGATTGGCCAACTCACCGCCGCCGTGCCAATTGATAAGACGCTGATCGTGCTCGTCTCCGACCACGGCGGCACCGGAACCAAACACGGCAACGACACGACGAATGAACTGGAGACGCCGCTGATCTTCGTCGGCCCCGGCATTGCCAAAGGCGAAATCAAGACACGCGCCCGAGGCATAGACATGGCCCCGACAGTCGTCAAGGCCCTGGGCCTGAAACCTCACGCCTGCTGGGAGGGCGTGGCGCTGCGGTGAGCTTCCGCCGCCGCCCGTTCCGACGTCGTTATCCCCGCGTACGCCCCATCCAGATTCAGCAGCGACATCTGATGCACCTCCGCCGCCGTAAACCGGCCTTTCCCGAACGTGAAGCAAGCGTCCTCCACCAGATGCATGGAAAACCCCAAATCACCACCGGCGCGCACAGTGGATTCTACAGAATTGTTGGTAATCACGCCGCATACAAAAACGTGCGAAGCCCCGGCCTCGCGAAGGCGTTGCAAGTCGCCTTGCCGAGAACCGCCTCGCCTGACAGCGGAGCGGTCTCCGGCTTGAAATCATGCAGCGGCTGACCCGTGCGATACTTCGAATTGCCGCCCCGCGCCTCCGCGAAGGGATTGTTGCGTACCCCCCAGCCCGGATCGTCAATCGCCTTTTGCAGGTCGATCAAAACCAGGGCTGAGGTGCCGCTCATTCTACGCCTTCGGCTGGTAGGCGATGCAGTCAATCTCCACTTTCATCGTGGGATTGGCGAACTTCGATTCCACCGTCGTACGCGCCGGCTTCTGCTCGCCGAAGTACTCTCCGAAAACCGCATTCATGGCGGCAAAATCGCCCCCACTCCTTAGGAATACAGAGCACTTCACAACATCGGTCAACGACGCTCCGGCCGCTTCCAGTATCAATTTAATATTGTTCAACACGATGCGAGTCTCGTGTTCAATCGAGCCGAATGAAAAGTCATTCGTCGCCGGGTCAAGCGGCCCTTGCCCGGAGACGAAAATGAAATCGCCGGCCCGCACCGCGTGGGAATAAGGCCCACGCGGCACCACCGCGCCAGGAATGCTGTAGCGTTCGATCATGATTTACTCCACCGGTTTGCGGGCGCGCGGACGGCGGACTGCCGTTGAAACGACGGCGGCGGCTTTCTTGGCCGGCGCGCGTTTCCTGGGCGCCATTCGTTTGGGCTTTTCGTCCTCTTCCAGCGCCTCCATGGGTTGCACGGCGATCGACTCGACAGGAGCTTGATCGCTCTCCACCGATGCCGATGCCGATGCCGCCGCGGTCTTTGCTTCCGGCTCGGCTTCGAGCGCCGCGCCGGACGCCGGCAGTTCCGCTCCCGGATAGGCGATCAGGCCGCGCACCGCGTCCGCTTCCACCCGAACCAGGTAGTTGTCCTGCGCGAAGTTCAGGAACTCGCCGAACGACTGGAAACCATACTTTTGCGCGTTGAACGTCGGATGGATCTTGGTCATCCATCCAGCCAGAATATCGGCCGAGGCACCGTACTCCAAATCCAGCTTGTAATTGTCGACCACTTGGCGCAACATCGCCAGCGCCTCGTCCTTTTTCGGCGCCGCAACCGCCTCAGAAACCTGCTTCACTTCAATCGTCTTGCGGCCCTCAGGACCGGTCGTGGCCAGATACCCGTTGGTCTCCAGCTTGTCGACGAAATCGGAGAAAGATCCCGTGCCATACGCCCGCTCATTGAAGCTGGGATCCAACTGCAGCATCGTGCTCTTCAAAAGCCCCAACTGCGGCTGCACGCCGCGGCGGCGTAGCGTGGCCAATGCGCGTTCAACAAGCGGCAGCGCGTGCGGCAGGTCCAGCGGCGCCGGCCGCCGATGTTCGCCACGCCCGCCACGCCGGTTCGCGTCGCCGTATTGCGGAGGAGGCGGGGGAAGAATTCCCTTCTCCAAATTCGCGGCGGCCAAGGCGGTTGTCGCCGCCAATAGCGCCGTTGCCGACGGGATCGGCATCGGACGATTCATCGGCACATTCTGCGGCACGAACTTCGTATCGTCCTGCAGCAGCGACTCATACGAGATGAACTCGTGGCAGTTCTGCTGCAGAATCGTTGAAGTGAACGCCTTGCCGCCGACGATGAATATCGTCTTGCCGTAGGCCTTCAATTTATTCACCAGCGGGATGAAATCGCTGTCGCCGGAGATAATCGCAAAGGCGTTCACATTCTTGTGCGTGAAGGCCATCTCCAAAGCGTCCAAAGCGAGATTAATATCCGCGCCGTTCTTATCGCCGCGCGGGGATGGCAGCCGTTGCACCATCTGGACGGCATTCTCCGCCATCTGGCGTACCGCGCCCTCTTGGCGCGCCCAGTTGGCGTAGGCGAACTTGGCGACAATGTCGCCGCGTTCCTTCAGTGCATCGAGGCATAAAGAAACAGCAAACTCACGGCGGAGCGTGCTCTTCACACCAATCTCGATGTTGTCGTAATCGACGAAAACAGCTATATTCTGACGTTCCTGCATTTATAGGGTCCTAGCGCCCGGTGACGGCTTCAAGAAGGCCTGACGGCCAAGCGGATAAACGACACGATCTCTTCCAAAGAAGAGCCGGGTGGAAATACCGCCGCCACACCGAGCTGTTTCAACTTCAGGCTGTCTTCATCGGGAATAATTCCCCCGACTATGACAGCAACATCTTCCATTTCATTCTGCTTAAGGAGCTCCAACACGCGCGGGACAATTGCCAAATGCGCGCCAGAGAGAATCGAAAGGCCAATCACCTGAACATCTTCCTGCATCGCGGCGTGGACGATCATTTCTGGCGTCTGCCGGAGGCCGGTGTAAATGACCTCCATACCCGCGTCGCGGAGTGCTCTTGCAATAACCTTGGCGCCTCTATCGTGGCCATCCAGCCCCGGCTTCGCGACAAGTACCCGGATTCGACTCTCCATCCGCTTGCTAAAGTGTAACTCAATTCTGCCAAGCGAATTTTTGCACCCGCCAATTCTTGATTTCCGCCGTGTAGATCGCCCCGCTCGAATCCACTGCCATATGATGCACGAAATCAAATCGCCCCGGAATCTTTCCATACTGCCCGTACGTCCCCAGCACCTGGCCTTCCAAATTCACTTTCGTAATCTTGTTCGCATACCCGTCGCAAATATAGATGGTGTTCTCTTTGGCATTAAACGCCAATCCCCACGGCGACCCCAAATGCGTCCACTTGGTGATCAGCTTCCCCTCCGGCGAGAAAATCTGCACCCGCCGATTCTCTCTGTCCGCCACATAAACCCGCCCCCGGCTGTCCAACGTCACATCATGCGCGATGTCAAACTCGCCATCCCCCGTTCCCTTCTTCCCGCCAATCTGCATCATGTACTCGCCGTTCTTGCTGAACTTCACCACCCGCGAATTCACGTAGCCGTCGGAGACCCAGAAGTCCCCGTTCGGTTCAAACGATATTCCCGTCGGCCGGTTGAACGCATCCTTCGATTCGTTGTTCCCCGGCGCGCCGCCAGGATTCCCAATCTGCATCAACATCCGCCCATCCCGCGCCCATTTCTTCACCGAGTGCGCCGCCACATCCACGGTCCACACGTTCCCGTCCGGATCGATCTTAATGCCATGCGACGACGTCACCGGAAGGTTCTCCCACGCATCCAGCAGCTTGCCAGTCTTATCGAATTTCAAGACCGGCGCCTTCCCGCGGTTGAACACCCAGACGTTGTCATCTTTATCGGTGGCCACTCCGGAAGTCTCGCCGAGGTGCATCCCCTTCGGCAGCTTCGCCCATTCGGAGACCAGCTTAATCGGCAACGCCGCCTGTCCAAAAAGCATCGCGGCCGCGCCGCAACTGAGCAGAATAATTCGCTTCATCGTGCCCGCTAGTATACAGGCCTCGGCATCGAATGTCTTCGCCGTCTGTTTTAGGGAAGCGTCTCTTCGAGCGTTGTGCCGCTGAGAATACGCTTGGCCCAGGTGTGTAAATTTTCGGAGGATGCGGCCCCCAGGCGTTTCAATGCCCAGACCGGCAGAGTATCGACTTTTTCGGTTAATTGCTCATGCAACAGGCCTATCTCTGCTCAGGTGCAATCGTCCGACACACATTACCGTAGATCGGCGGCTTTCGACCGATATTCCAATCCTCTGCTGTTATTGGTTCAGTTCCGCTTCAAGAGAAGCAATCGACGCCATGACGTCCTCAAACCTCGGGGCGTCGCCGATTATCATTCCGGTCATGCGGCCATAGTCTCGCCGCAGATCGTCTGCCATTCCGGCAATCGGACTCAGGGAGAAGGTTCCCGGAGTCGCCTTACTCAGGCCGAGGTCTGGGCTATTGAAGAACATGCGGGCGTGAGCCGCGCAATCGGTGGCGAGTTCAAGATCTCCCACCGTTTGCTTTAAGAGGTCCGATTGCAACATGCGATAGACATCGTAGTAGTGTCGCGAGACTCGTTGCCCCTGGTATCGTAGGACACCGCGATTCTCAAACCATTTCCGCACGCCATGCAGAATGATGATCTTGTCCCAGAAGGTGCGCTCCGCGACAACGGTTGTTACGTTTTGGACACTGAGCGAAATTTGGGGCAATTCGTCTGAGACGTAGGGACGGATCGTCAGGTCTTGGTGCGGATCGAGCGCCGACTTAGCGCCCGATTCGATCTTTACGGCGGGGCGAACATAGTCGTCCCTTGCGGCGGTGACGCTCGGATACCAAAACAGCAGGCTCTGGCCGTCTGGGTCACCGGGATCTATGACGACGCTAGCCTCGTTCGCGTCGATTCCGGTCGCCGTCAGGGCAGAGCGGACTACGACGCCGAATTGTCCTAAGAGCGTTTCTTGGATGTATTCGCGGCACGCGGACTTGATGGCATCAAGTTTTGCGTGCCGTTTTTTCCCGCTAAGGGCTTCGAGTTCCTCGATGGACGCGGCTTGTCCGAGGTCTTCGCGAAAGACCGTGATGTGGAAATCTTCTGAGAACCTGAAAATCAGCCCATAGGCTTTTGAAAGGGAGGTTCCGCCCTTGAAAAGAAGTCGGGGATGTCCGTCGGGCAGCCCGTTAAAGAGAGCGTCCAGAGTCCATGTGACCCAGAAATCTTTCTCGACGTTTTGTTCCGGCGTGCCGAGGCGGCCTGCGGTGCCGAGAAATACGTCGCGGCGGTCCTCCGGGCTCGCGCTGAGGAATTCCAAGAAGCCGGGATTCATGATGGACGCCTTACTAAGCGATTGGTGACGGCTGGTTTCTTGGCACCCGAGGCTGCTGGCGAGTGTTTCGGCGCGGAGGCCGGAGCCTGATCTTCATCTGCAAGGAGCCCCGTTACCAACTCGCGCATCCATCCCGGCAGCGCATCGAGACCTTTGCGAAGATCCTCGCGGATGGACTTACCCTGTTTGGGGTCGTACAGAAGATTCTTGATCCGCTTAAGGATCGAGTCGGCATCTACGGGAAGTATGTCGTGGAGCCAATGAAGAGCCTGAACAATGCGCATAGCCGGTCGGCCCGCCCAATAGAGCCGGCTCGGGGCCGTGAGCTTGAAATCGATTACCAGTTGATCGAGCTTAATTGAGCGCAGCCGAGCGTCCGTATGCACGATGACCTTGGCCGGGACAGCATGAGTCAAACCCAATTGGTTCGCCGCGGTCATGCCATCGGGAAGAAGCCGGGCCTTCTCCCGCCGGGCTACGGCATCGACCACAGCCGTGTAGTCTGGGTTGGTTGGCTTCCCCGTGAGTTGGTTGATCCGCGGAATGTCATAGAGTCCGCGATCAATGCGCCGGATGTCCTTGGCGAGTGCCAGGCGCTGGAGCGCTTTGTCGACGGCGGACCTTGAACCCAGATCGAGGAGGTCGTTCGGGGTCCAGACCCGCACCGACTTGTCACGCTTCACCCGGCTCAGGATGCTCGCCTTGATGTCGAGAGTTGGGCCGCGGCGGGTGTGGCTATTGTGTCCTGTATTCGTATACATACTTCGGACCGGCTCCTGCGCTAGCTGTCCGAATAATAGGTACATTCTTCGGACAAACTGAGGATACCACAAAGAGGCAACGGGCGCACTTTTCAGGAATCGCGGATCCTCCGAGTTGAGAGCGCCAGAGTTGAGGAAGGGGTGCGGAAAAGGTCTGCGGCGAACGATGAACACGAACTCGGGTAGGGGTCTGACGCCACCCGGTCACACCCTCCCCACGGCGAAGCCACTCTCGTTGGAGGCGTGGAGCTCAACGTGATGGAGCAAACTGTCTTCGGCGCGGACAACGACCGCCGAAAAGCAACTCGCGGATGATGCCTTTGCCCTCGCGCAGGAATAGCGCTTTCAAAGAAACGTCGGAGCGTTGGGCCGTCGTGTTCCTGGCGACGGCCCGGTTACATTATCGCAGCCCCAGTATCCGCCGGTTGCGCGCCGCGTCCGAATCCGCTCCCGCGAAATCGTCGAATGCCTTCGCCGGCACATCAATCAAATGCGACGCAATAAACGGAGCTCCCTCCGCCGCGCCCTGCGCACTGTCCTTGAAGCAGCACTCCCACTCCAACACCGCCCACGAACTATACCCGCCCGCCGTCAACCGAGAGAATATTTGCTTGAAATCCACCTGTCCGTCGCCCAGCGAACGGAACCGCCCTGGGCGCTCTTTCCAGCCCAAATAGCCCCCATAAACGCCGGACTTCGCCGACGGCCGGAACTCCGCGTCCTTTACATGGAACGCCTTGATCCGCGAGGCATACACATCAATGAACCCGACATAATCCAAGCACTGCAAAATGAAGTGCGACGGGTCGTAGTTAATGTGGACGCGCGAGTGATTCCCCGTCGCTTCCAAAAACGTCTCAAACGTCGCGCCGTCGAAAAGGTCCTCGCCCGGATGCAGTTCGTAAGCAAAATCAACGCCGTGCTCGTCCGCGCAATCCAGAATCGGCTTCCACCGCCTCGCCAACTCCTTGAACCCTTCCTCCACCATCCCGCCCGGCCGTTGCGGCCACGGATAAATGAACGGCCACATCAGCGCTCCGGAGAACGACGGAGTAACCGTCAATCCCAAATTCGCCGACGCCTTCACCACCAGCTTCAACTGCGCCGTCGCCCACTCACTCCGCGCCGCCGCGTTTCCATGCACTTCCGGTGCCGCAAAAATATCGAACATCTCGTCGTAGGAAGGGTGCGACGCCACCAACTGCCCCTGCAAATGCGAGGCCAGCTCGGTAATCTCCAGGCCATTCGTCTGGCCCTTCAATTCGTCGCAATATGTTTTCGACTCGGCCGCTTTGGCCAAATCCATGATCCGGCTATCCCACGAGGGAAGCTGGACGCCCTTGTACCCAAGGGACTTCGCCCAAGCCGTAATGTTGGGCAGCGAATTGAAAGGGGCGGCATCGCCCATGAACTGTGCCAAAAAGATGGCGGGGCCTTTTATTTGAGACATAATCGCACTATCGTACCAAGTTGTAATAATCCAGGAACGGTGCTGCAATGAAGGCAAGCTACGCTTACAGCATGAGGAGTCCACAATGTTCAAACGCTTAACTGTCTTTTTCACCCTTTTCACTGGCCTTTTGATGGCCCAATTCGATACGGCCCAAGTCCTGGGAACCATTCAGGACGCAACCGGCGCAGCCGTGCCGGCCAGCGATGTCACCCTAACCAACGTCCTTACCGGCGTTCAACAAAAAACGAAATCCGACACCTCCGGCAACTTTCAATTCGCCAACGTCAAAGCCGGCGAGTACAAGCTCGAGGCCACTTCCAAAGGCTTCAAAACAGCGGCCGCCAATAAATTCTCCGTCACCGTCAACGCCCGTCAACGCGTCGATCTGAAACTCGAAGTCGGCGCGACCTCCGAAAGCGTCACCGTCACCGGAGCCGTTGCCGCCCTGGAAACCGATACCTCCTCCCGAGGCACCGTCGTGGGCAGTCAACAGATCGTAAACCTGCCCCTGAACGGTCGCGCCTATGCCGATCTCGCGCTCCTCGCCCCAGGAGTCCGACGCAGCGACATCTCCGGCTCCCGCGACGCCTCCTTCAACGTCAACGGCATGCGCAGCTCGCAAAACAACTTCGTCATCGACGGCGTGGACAACAACGCCTACGGAACCTCCAACCAAGGATTCTCCAATCAAGTCGTCCAACTCTCCCCTGACTCCGTTCAGGAGTTTCGCCTGGAAACCAATAACTTCTCCGCCGAATACGGCCGCGCCGGCGGCGCCGTCATCAACGCCTCCATTCGCTCCGGCACCAACCAGTTCCACGGCTCCGCCTACGAGTACATGCGGAACACAAAGCTCAACGCCACCGGCTTCTTCAAGCCAGTGAACAATCAGAAACCGGTGCTCATCCAGAACCAATTCGGAGCCACTTTCGGCGGCGCGATCCGTAAAGACAAAATGTTCTTCTTCATGGATTACGAAGGCTATCGCCGCGTCTCCAAGAGCATCGCGTTCTCCACGCTCCCCACCCTCGATCAACGAGCCGGCAACCTCGGCATCCCCGTCATGAACCCCATCACTGGCGCCATATACAATGACGGCATCGTACCCTCCGCCGCCATCACGCCCTTTGCCCGCGAAGTCCTCGCAAACCTCCCCGCTCCCAACCGCCCCGGCATCTCCAACAATTACGAATCGCAGCCCCGCCGCGCCGATCAGAACGACAAAGGCGACTTTCGCTACGATCACTACCTCAACTCCAAACTCAACTTCTTCGGCCGTTATTCCCACCGCCTGATGCAGAATTTTGAGCCGCCCTCCATCCCCGGCCCCTCTGGCGGCAACGCCAACGGCAACGTCCGCGTGCTTAACAAACAGGTTGCGTTCGGCAGCACGTGGACCGTCACTCCGGCCAGCCTCCTGGAATTCCGCATGGGCATCTCCGATTCCGAAGGCGGCAAGTTCCCCATCTTCGTCGGCCAACCGACGGTCGCATCCAAGTTCAACATCCCCAACGCCCCCAGCGATCCCCGTTTCACCGGCGGCCTCTACGCGCAAAGCGTAAATGGCTTCACCGCCTTCGGCGTGCAGGGTTCCAATCCCCAGTTCCAGAATCCCTTTGTCGTAAACCCCAAGCTCAACTACTCCCGCATCGCTGGACGCCATTCGCTCAAGGCCGGCTGGGAGTATCAAAAGATCGGCACGGAGATTGATGACTTCAATCCGAAATCCGGTTCCGACAACTATAACGGCCGCTTCTCGCAAATCGCCGGAACCGCGAACAACAATCTCCAATTCCTCTCGGACTTCCTCACCGGTGCCCGCAGCGCCTATCAACTCAATAGCGCCAACATCGTCAACTACCGGCAGTGGATGAACTTCTTCTACTTCCAGGACGACTTCAAGCTGTCCCGCAAACTCACGCTCAATCTCGGCGTCCGCTACGAATTCGCCACCCCGCAGTGGGAACGCGACAATGCAATGTCGAGCCTGAATCCGTCCACCAATACGCTCATTCAAGCCAAGGCCGGATCCATCGAAGAACGGTCTCTCATCAAGCCCGACAAGAACAACTGGGCGCCTCGCGTCGGCATCGCCTACACGCTCTTCCCTAAGACCGTGATTCGCGCCGCCTACGGCATCAGCTACATTCACTTCAACCGCCTGGGCGGCGAGAATCTGCTGGCTTACAATCTGCCCTTCATCCTCAACCCCATTGTCGATTCGCAACTCCCTCCAGCCGTTCGCAACGGCCAGGCGCTTTGCACCAGTCCCGCCCAAGGCCCCAACGATTGCTTCCGTACCACCACGCTCGGCTACCCCAATAACTTCCTAAGCCTCGCCAACATCAGAGCAATCAATACCCGGACCAATTACATCCCGAACGACCTCCGCACTGCCTACAACAAGAACTGGCATTTCAGCGTTCAACAAGAACTGGCCAAAGAGTGGGTCCTTGACGTCGGCTACGTCGGCGCCAGCGCCGACAAGCTCATGATCCTCGGCGACTACAATCAGGCCCGTCCGAACCGCGCCGGCGAAGCCCTTGCCGTGCAACCCCGCCGCCCCATCCAAACACTGGGCTTCGTCCAGATTGCCTTCAACGGCGGCTTTCTCGATTACCACGCCTTCCAGACAAAGATCGAAAAGCGGTTTTCGCGAGGCTTCTACTTCCTGAACTCCTTCACTTGGTCCAAGGCCATCGATAACGCCTCCGGTCACCTGGAAACCGCCAACGGCGATAACTCCCGCGTGAACTATCTCGGCCTCGCTCAGGAGAAGGGACTTTCCGGGTACGACCAGCCCTTCAACAACACGACGACGCTGCTCTACGATCTCCCCTTCGGCAAAGGCCGTAAGTTTGGCGATTCCTGGGGCAAGCCGGCCGACCTTATCGCCGGCGGCTGGCGCCTGTCCGTCATCAACTTCGCCACCAGCGGCGGCCCGGTCAACCTAACGTATGGCCCGTCGTCGACCTTCCAGGTCTCCGGCGCGCCTAACTACCGGCCCAATATTTCCGGCGATCCGGTGCGGCCCGAAGGCCAGCGCTCGGTGGCTCAATGGCTCAACCCGGCCACCGTCTCGCTCCCCACTGACATCACACAGCCCTTTGGAAACGCCGGCCGTAACATTGTCCGCGCGCCTTCCTACCACGCCATGAACTTCGGCCTCCACAAAGATTTCCAGATCACCGAGCGCCAGAAGTTCGAGTTCCGGATGGAGGCCTTCAATTTCCTCAACAAAACGAATTTGAATGCTCCCAACGGCAACCGCTCCTCTAATAACTTCGGTTCCATCACCGGAACGCAACCCGCCCGCGAAATCCAATTCGCGCTGCGCTACGCGTTCTAATCCGCCGCGAACAGCGATTCCCCGTACTTGTCTCCACGACTGGCGATCTCCGCTCGCAACCGCGTCCGGAGCTTCGCCACCGTGGCGGCCATTCCCGCCTCCCCCGCCAGATTCCGCATCTCCCCAGGGTCTTTCTCCATATCGATCAACATCTCCCGCGTCCCCGGCCCCTCCCAAATCGAATACTTATACCGCGCCGTCCGCAGCGTTCGCGAATCCCCGCACTCGATCACCAGATCCGTCCGCCAACCCGCCAGCTTCCGCACACTCCTTCCGGGCAGCCCCGCCGGCGGCGTAATCCCCGCAAAGTCGCACAAAGTAGGGAACAGATCAATCGTCGATCCCACCAAATGTTTCCGGTCAACTTTCCCCGCCGGCACCCGCCCCGGCCACGACACAATAAACGGCACTCGCGCCGATTCCTCATACGGCAGGCTCTTGTGCTCAAACCCATGCGCGGAGTCCATATCGCCATGGTCACTCGCAAAAATCACCACGGTATTCTTGTCCACCGCCGCCAGCACGCGCCCAATCTGCGCGTCCACGCCCTCCGTCAACCGGCAATACGTCCACCGGTGCAATCGCCATTCCTCGGCAGACCAATGCGCCCGTACATGCTTCCGGAATCCCGTCAACCGCGTGAACGCCCCCGGCTCACTGGAAGTCGGCCCGTGGTTTGAGGGAAGCGGAGGAACTGACGCCCCCGCCGGCACCCGCGAGGCCGCCGCCACGCACTCCCGCTCGACAACTGATTTTGGCAACGCCGTCGGCAGCCCCTCGGCCTTCGTATGCGCATCAATCGCCATGTAGCAAATATCGTGCGGATTGATAAACGAAGCGATCAACAAAAACGGCTTGTCCTGTTTCTGGCCCAGAAACTTCACGCACTCCGTGGCCAATTCATCCCGCTCGTTCCGGGCGATGTACTCAAACCCGATACTCTCCGCCGTCATCGGCCGCGGCCAATGCGTCTTCCCGCCAAACGCCGTCCGATAACCGCCCGCGCGAAACACATGCCCCAACGCCGTCGGCAGCACCGAATCCGGCAGCTTCCCGACGTTATTATTCCGAATGCCGTAATAACTCGGGTACCGTCCCGTCATCATGGAAGTCCGCGCCGGCACGCAAACCGGGTTCCCCGAATACGCCAATTCAAACCGCACGCCGGACTTGGCCAACGCGTCCATATGGGGCGTCTGCAACCACGGATTCCCCGTGCAGCTCATCATGCCCGCGTGCTGCTGATCGGTCATGATGTACACAATGTTCGGACGCGCCGGAACCGCTGCTGCCGCCGCCGCCGCGCTCAGGAACCCGCGTCTACCGATTGCCATTATTCGCCTCCAACCCACCCTGCCAGTGCAGCAGCACCTTGAGCGGCGGAAGCTTGACCGATTCGTCCGCTGGCTCCTGCTCCGGCACCGAAAAGATAAATCGCTTGCCATCGGCGGATACGTCTTCGAGTCCGGCAAATCGCTGGCCAGTCATCCGCTGGCGCTTGAACAGCGCTTTGGCTGGGCCTGTGCGAAAAGAAGCACCGTCGCTGGAAAGAACATCGGGCGTCATCAATAGAATCGGATCTGTCTCGCCCTGTTCAGAGGCGCGGTCGACGGCGTCGCCGTAGCTGGCGCCGGTTCCGACTACTCGCGACTCATCCGCCGACAATGCCACCCAGGTTCGGGGCCGAATGCCTTCCAGTAATTCGGCTTCGCGCTTACGTTCCATGTCGATCGGCTCCTGGACTGATTGTACACAACAGATTTTTCGCGCGCCGGAGCGCGTTGGCGGGTCTGCTGGAAACGCCACGGGTCCCGCGATGACCCACCCAGAATCGGACAAGAAGCGGAACACCGTTTCGGGCTTGGCGTTAACGTGGATGGAGAGTTCGAGCGTGTTGGCCCGAGCTTTTGGTGATTCGCTTTGTAGAAGTGGGTGTGCCCTGCTTACGGAAATCGACCGCGCCGCTTTCCCGAAGGACTTGGAGATGCTGGGAGACAGCGCCAAAGGGGATGCCGAATTGGCTGGCAATCCCGCCGGCCGGCTTTTCTTCGGCGGATATAGTCAAGGCCTATCTCCCCGGAGAACGGCGAGAGAGTGCCGGACCATTTCCACGCCGCCTTCAAATTCGGGTTGGACGGCAACGTTGACGCCATGGGCGAGCAACGATGCGATGTCGTTCTCATGTGCCGCGCGGGCGATGACGGTGAGGGCGGGATTAGCGCCGCGGGCGTTATCGACAGCGAGATGAATCAGAGCCTGGACCGGGAAAGTGAGGAGGAGAACTTTCGCGGATTCGACCTTAGCGGCGTGGAGGATTTCGGGGCGGGTGACATCGCCCCAGATGCCCTGGAAGCCAGCGGTGGAAAAATCCTCAAACAGGGCATGATTGAGTTCGATAATGACCACGGGAGTACCGGCGGCGCGAAGGGCGCGGGCGGCGGCGCTGCCGGTGCGGCCGTAGCCGGCGATGATCACATGGTTAATGAGTTCGGACGATGGGGATTCAATGGCGCGTGTGCCGGGGGCGGGCATGCGCCAGCGCTGCCAGAGGCGGCCGAGGGGAATCGCGGCGGCCGCGACGAGGGGAGAGAGGGCCATGGTGAGGACCGTACACGTGAGGGCGAGATTGTAGGTTTGTTTGCTGAGAAGATTCGCGGTCACGCCGGTACGGGCGAGGACGAAGGAGAACTCGCCGATCTGGGCAAGGCCTAGACCGATGATCCACGGGGCCATGTTGGTGTAGCCAAAGGCGCGGGCGATAACACCGGTGATGATGGCCTTGCCGGCGAATATGGCGGCGACGGTCGCGGCGATGAGGGCGATGTTGGCAATAGCGAACTGAGGATCGAATAGCATGCCAACGGAGACGAAAAAGAGCAGCCCGAAGATGTCGCGGAGAGGCACGATATCGGAAAGCGCCTGATGGCTGAACTCGGATTCGCTGAGGATGATGCCGGCGACGAAAGCGCCGAGGGCGAAGGACATCCCGGCCAAGTGAGTGGCGTAGCCAATGCCAACGCTAATGGCGACAACGGCGACGAGGAAAAGTTCGTGGGAGCCCCAGGTTAGGATCCACTTCAGGAATTTTGGAAGGAGGCGAGTGCCAACCAGATAGATCGCCGCGAGGAAGAGGCCGGCGATGGCGATGGACTTGGCGAGGTTCGGGAGAATGGTTTCCGGGGGGCCACCCAGTTGGGGGAGCACGATAAGCATGGGGATGACGGCCATGTCCTGCACGACGAGGAGGCCGATCATCACGCGGCTGGCGAGGGTGGTTGTAACGCCGCCGGCGGAGAGAATCTTAAGGACGACCATGGTGCTGGAGACGGAAACCATAGCGCCAAACCAGACGGCTTCCGCCGGTGGCATGCCGAGGACATGTTGAGCGGCGAATGCGCCAGCGGCGGCGGTAAGCAGTACTTGCAGCGGACCGCCGAGAAGGGCAATCCGGCGAACAGGCTGGAGGTCTCGGAAGGAGATTTCGAGCCCCAAGGAGAAGAGGAGCAAGGCCACGCCGATTTCGGCGAGGAGTTCGATGTCATGGATTTGGGCAACCGTTGGCCCGGCAGTGTAGGGACCAACGACGACGCCGGCGGCGACGTAGCCAACGAGGAGGGGCAGGCGAAGGAAACGAGCCAGCAGGCCGCCGAAAAGTCCGGCGACGATGATGAGAACGAAATCCTGTGCGATGCCCAAATTCGATTATCGCGTTAGGCGTTCTTGCGGCTGCGGAGATACTCGAAAACGATGGGAAGCACAGAGATAAAGATGATGCCGAGGATCACCTTTTCAAAGTTCTTGCGGACGAATTCGTTGTCGCCAAGGGCGTAGCCAAGGCCAGTCATCAGGACCACCCAGCCGATCCCGCCGAAAACATTGTATCTGGCGAAAGCGCCATACTCCATTTGCGCCACACCGGCCACAAATGGCGCGAAAGTACGGACGATCGGAATGAACCGCGCATAAATAATCGTCTTCCCGCCGTGCTTTTCGTAGAACTCCTTCGTCTTCCGAAGGTGTTCCTGTTTGAAGAAACGCGAGTCCGGCCGGTTAAAAACAGCCGGCCCGGCCCGCCGCCCAAGCAGGTAGCCGGTGGCGTCGCCAACAATGGCGGCGACAATCAACACGCCGATGATGGCGAAAATATTCAGCCCGCCCGCGCCGGCTACGACGCCAACAGTGAACAACAGGGAATCGCCGGGCAGAAAGAATCCGGCCAGCAGGCCCGTTTCGGAAAAGACGATTCCAAATAACAGCGCATAGCCATGCCAGCCGCTGAACACGCTGGTCAGAAGCTGCCGCAAACCGTCCGGATTCGTCAGAGTCCGGAGGAACTCGATCAGTGTATGTGCCATTCGCTAAGCGCGGTAACTGTCGATCAGGCGGCGGATCACATCCTGATTGATCTTGACCTTACCCTTGTCAATGAGCCGATTCACCAGCCCATCCTCAAACAAATCCTTGCGCTCCTGCGCCTTACGGCCCTTGATTCCGGTAATCAGGTTAACGCGTTCCGCGGCCAATTTCGACATGTCGGCGGCGGAATTGGCGTTCAGCCGGGCCACCACAACTTGACCGCTGATATTATGCGGGCCGGTCATCGCGCCGGGCGCTTTGCCGAACAAATCCGCAAAATAGGTTCCTGAGCCGACACCCTGCGCCGCGCCATCCCGCGTAAAGTCTTCACTGGTCTTCACTTCACCGCCGATGGACTTGGCAATCGCTTTCAAATCGCCGCCGCCTTTGACCAGCACTTCCACTTCCTTCTGCTTGACGGTCAGCAATTCAAAGGACTTCTGCTCCGTAAGCTGGCTGCGAATGGCGGCCTCGACTTCGCTCAACTCCGAAGGTCGGGGCGCTGTGATCCCGGTCAGCACGCCGATCGCGAGCTTGTTATTCCCCGCGACGATGGCATTCGTGACGCCGCCCACAGCGGGGAGCGCGAACAGCGACGATGAGAAGTCCTGCGCAACACCGATTTCCTGGAGCGGATCGGCTGCGCGAGCTTCCTGGACCGCGTAGTGGGTCAAGTTGTACTTGGCGGCGATGGCCACGGCGTTCTTCGGATTCTTCGAAAGTTCCGCCCGTGCCTGTTCGGCGGCGGCTTCCAAACGGGGCTGCGCCTGTTGACGGCGCAGTTCGGTGGCGAGTTCACCCTTCACTTCGTCAAACCCCTGGACTTTCGGATCTTCCCGGTCCAGCACCTGAATAATGTGATATCCGTACTCGGTCTTGATCGGATTCGAAATTTCGTTCTTCTTTAACGAGAAGGCGGACGTTTCAAAAGCGGGAACCGTTTGCCCCTTCACCATCCAGCCATACTCCCCGCCCTTTTCCTTGGACCCGGGATCGTCGGAATTTTCAGTCGCGAGTTTGCCGAAATCGGCACCGGCCTTGATCTGCTTCAACAGATCGTTCGCCTTGGCTTCGATCTTTTTGATGTCGTCGGCCGACTTTTCCGTCGTCTTCAACAGGATGTGGCGGACCCGGACGCGCTCCCCGGTGCGGAAACGATCGCCCGCGCTGGAGTAAACCTGGCGGAGAACCGCATCGCTGACGTCAATCGTGGCGCCGATCTTTTCCTCGGAGGCGACAAGCAGATCAAAGCTGCGCTTCTCCGGCGACTTAAACATCGCCCGATTGGCGTTGAAAAACGTCTGAACGTCGGCCGGCGAGATCGTGACTTGCCCCTTGAACTTGTCCGCGGCAAAGGTGACGTAATCAATCTTGATCTTCTCGTTGCGGCGGCGGAACTCGCCTTCGATCTCGCCCGCCGTAACGATCAGTCCTTCCATGATGAGGTTCCGCAGCTTCACCAACTGCATCTGTTTGCGGACGTTGGCCTCAAAGGTCGGAATGTCGAGATTCTGCTGTGCCAGGAAGCCCGCGTACACTTCCTTGTTAAAGCCGCCCTGGAAAATATTCGGGAGCATCGATTTGATGGCGTTGGCCACTTCTTCCTCAGAAACCCGAATGCCCATATCTTTGGCCTGGCAGGCCGTGGCGCGCTCGGCGACGAACTGATTCACGAACTCCGGAATGTAGTTCTGAATCATCTGCATCGGAAATTGCTTGTTCTTCAGCGACGACTGCAACTGCAACTGCACTTCGCGCAGCGTGATCTTGTCGTCGCAAACCTGCGCGATCACCGGTTCAGCACCCCCAGAGTCTCCACCAACGCCGCCGGGGACCAAATAGGCCACCATGGACAAGGCGACAAGGCCGAGCATCACTGTCAACGTGGTGCGAACCGCTTTATCACGGCTGCGGAAAATATCAAACATGTGCTTTATTATAGCGTGCGCGGACTATTCCCACTCAATGGTTCCCGGCGGTTTGTGGGTAAGGTCGTAATAAACAGCGGCGATGCCTGGCACGGCCAGCAGCGCGTCGCGCATCCGATGAAGCAATTTTTCCGGCATCGAGACCGATTGAGCGGTCATGCCATCCACCGAATCAATGGGCCTGAGGACCACCGAATCGGGGAGTCCGTCGCCCCCAAGCGGGATCAGCACCACCGGAAACTGCCAGACTTCCTTGTCGAAGCCGGAGGCATGAGAGAGTTCCCGGACAATGGCATCGACCCGGCGAAGGCGATCCATGCGGCCCGGCGTGATCGACGATTGAATGACCGATTGGCGGTCCAGCGGAATATTGTACCCGACTTCGCCGATAACGCGGTTCACCCGCTGATCGGCGTTGATCGCCTCAGTCGCGCGGGCATGATCCAGGTGCTTGACGATTAGGACAGGGCGATACGAGCGGGAATCGCCCTGGACCCCGACGGAGTGGATAGGCGCGATGACGCCATCCGCGGTTGGGACGCATGGCTCGTCTTTGTCCGCGCAGAGGCAGCGGATCGCCAGACCCGGTCCAGGAAACGGGTGACGCTCCAGAAACTCCGCGGGAAGACCGAGTTCGCCGCCGAGTTCACGAACTTCGTCCTTATAGAACTGGGTAAGCGGCTCGACGATTCGGTTTTCGTCAATTAGCTTCTGAATGCCCGCGACGCGATTGTGATGCGTCTTGATGAGATCCGCCTTGGCTGTGCCGCCGCTCTCAATCGTATCCGGGTAAATGGTGCCCTGCCCGAGGATCCATTGGCCGTCCAGATAAGGCCCGGATTCTAGAATCTCTTCCTGGATTTGGACAAATTTCTCGCCGATAATGGCGCGCTTCCGCTCAGGTTCGGTTACGCCGTCGAGTGCGCTGAGAAAATCCATCTGCGCGTCGACAACGCGGAAATGTTCGGCGCCGAGGGAAGTAAAAATCTTGCGGACAAAATCGGTTTCGTCCTCGCGCATCAGGCCAGTGTCGACGTAGGCGCCATGGACGCGTTGCTCCCCAAGCGCCTTCAGACAAAGCGAATAGGCCACCGTGGAATCCACGCCGCCGCTGACGAAAAAGAAGATGTTGCGGTCGCCGGCCACGTCCCGAATCGACTGTTCCACCACCGGAATGCGGCTGGCCGGTTCCCAGTCTTTCCCGCATCCGCAGATGTCGAACAGAAAATTGTGAATGACCTTGCGGCCCTCGTGCGTGTGGACGACTTCCGGATGGAACTGAACGGCGTATTTTTTCGTCGCGTCATTGCCGATGGCGGCGATAGAGCAGGTATCGGTGGAAGCCAGGATGCGAAAACCGTTGGGGGGCGCGAAAACGGTGTCGCGGTGGCTCATCCAAACCTGCTCGTGATCCTTGACCCCGCTGAAGAGCGGGCCGGCGTTGGGCTCCAGATTAAGGTTGGCCAGCCCATACTCGCCTTTGTCGCCTTTGCGAACGTCGCCGTTGAGCAGATACGCGATCAACTGCTGCCCGTAGCAGATGCCGAGCACCGGGATGTCGCTGGCCAGCAGCGCAGGGTCTACCGTGGGACTCCCCAGCTCATAAACGCTCCTCGGTCCCCCGGAAATGATCACGCCCTTTGCGTTTTTCAACTCCGCAAACGGCGTTTCACTGGGCCGGACCTCGGCGTAGACCCCCCGTTCGCGGACCTTGCGGGAGATCAGATGGGTGTATTGTCCACCCGTATCCAGAATGTAGATTTGTGGCTCGGGCGCGTAATCGTTCACAAAAATAACAGAAAGAACTACTGTTCGTGGCGCGGAGCGGAGCGCTGAACAATCAACTTCTTAGCACTTTCCAGGAGTTCCTTCGCCTTCTGCATGGAGTCGATTGCTTTGACGACAATGGGGTCAGATTCGACGGCAAGTTTCCGAGCGTCTTCAGCGCCAAAAGCGGTGAGGTACATCTCGTTCTTCAGCCGGAGTTTGGTCCAGTCCAGGTTTTCGGCCCATTCGCCTTCGGTGAACGGAACGCTTTCCTTCTGACTGAACGCCTTCAGATCGTTCATGAACTGCGCGTCGGGTTCCCATCCCTCGGGCAACTTGGCTTCCTTGCCGCCGAAGTATTTCGCGGTGAAATTAAAGAATGCAAAGCGGCGGATCATCTCCGACTGGAACTTATTGGCGCGCGGCGAAGCGAACGCTTCATCCGGCTTAATGCCGCCGCCGCCGTAGACTGTTCGACCGCTGTCGGTCATCTTCACGTCGTTGGGGTTCTGCGTCGCGACATCCTTCCGGTAGTAATAATCCAGGAAGGATGTGTGCTGGTAGTCGCGCTGAATCAGGCGGTTGGACGGCGTGTAGTACTTGGAGGTGGTAAGCGCAAGGCCGGTGGAATCGCTCATCGGAAACACCGTTTGTACAAGACCCTTGCCAAAAGTGTTATCCCCGAGAATCCAGGCTCGATCATGATCCTGCAGCGCGCCGGCGACGATTTCTGAAGCGCTGGCGGAATAACGGTTGACGATAACAACGATCGGATAACCGCGCTTCGCGCTGCCGTTCCGGGCAAGGTAGGGACGTTCGGCCGAGGCCCGGCCTCGATGGGACACCACCGATTGGCCATTCTGCAGGAATCGGCCCGCAATCGCCACGCCTTCGTTCAAAAGCCCGCCCGGGTTTTCCCGGAGATCGAGGATCAAACCCTTTACATTCTCTTCGCCGACACGTTTCAGGTTCTCTTCCACTTCCTTACTCGTGTTTTCGTTGAACATTTCGATATCGATATGGAGTATGCCGGGTTTGACAAAGAACGCGTCCTGCACCGATTTGCGCGGAATTTCGTCGCGGATGATATTGAACGTGATGGGCTTGTCCACGCCATCCCGTGAGATCACGACCTGTACTGGTGTGCCGCGCGGTCCTTTGAGCAGGTCGGCGATTTCGGTGGTAGTAAGATTCTGGGTACTCTTATCGTTCACCGAGAGAATCGTGTCGCCGGGGCGGATGCCCGACTTGTAGGCGGGAGAACCGGGGAACGGGGCGATGACGACCGTTCGGCGATTGACTGTGCTAACGGTCATGCCGACGCCGTAATAGTGGCCGCGCTGATCTTCGCGCATCTGCTGGAAATCTTTCGGATCGAAGAAGCTGGAATGCGGATCGAGCGTCCGCAACATGCCGCCGATAGCGCCTTTATAGATCGCCTTATCCGACGTCACTTTATCGGCAAAGTTCTGCTCGACGGTCGAGTAGACCTTGGCAAAAGTCCGGACGGCCAGCGAAATCTCGTCCTCGTTGGTGGCGGCGTTGGCGTCGGACACCAGCGGCCCGACAACTCCGCCAAGGACGGAACAGACGACAATGACAGCGGGCGCAATCCAATTCAACCGGCGGCGGGCGTGGGCCATCCAATACCTCCACATACTCTAATCACTATACCAGTAGCCGCGAGGCGTTTTGGCACACCGCTAGGGCTTACCTCATCTGACGCGCGCCGGGGCCATTCCGTTGTGGGAAAATTAAACCGCTCGCGGCTAGACGGAGTTTTCCACCTTTGAACACAAATCTCTCGCAACGCCAACGCCTCGAACAAAGCCTTGCACTCCAAAAGTGCAGCGCCCGTCATGCGTAAGGCTCACGTATCCGATATTTCTTCGAGAAGCGGAGGCAGGGGCCTCGGCGCGGGCGAAGACGCTGACCCGCGAAACGCTGCCAGACCGTGCACGGGTGAGTCAAACACATACAATGTTCAGGGTCGGCCTTTGGGGCGGCGGCGGAGTGGATTCGCATCGACTTGTTATTGACAGGCGATAAACCTTGGGTTGTCCTGGTACGCATTCCGGTCTTCGGAACGGATGGCCGGCTCCATGCTGTCGCTTAGCGTGGTTTCGATTCCTGTTCTATTCCTGGCGACTCGTTAGAGATTCGGCTCTTCGACCGCCGTTTTCGATTCATCGAGCACATCGCCCGTATTCCGCGTTCCGCCCGGTTCAAACAGCAGCGCTTCGCATTCATTTTCAGCCAGCGTAATGTGTTCCACGCCGCGGGGGATGATGAAGAGTTCTCCGGCGTTGAGGAGAACATCGCGGTCACGGAAGCGGATGGTCATCCGGCCTTTGTGGACGAAAAAAAGTTCGTCGGTATCGTCGTGTTTATGCCAGACGAACTCGCCCTGGAATTTGACAATCTTGACGACGTAGTTGTTGACTGAACCGGCGATGCGCGGGCGCCAGTGCTCTTTGAACTGCGCGAAAGCGTGATCCAGATTGACGACTTCGCCGTTCATTTCTTCTCCCAGCTTTTCCAGGGAAGAACGCCGGCACGGTCCGCCCATCGCTGCCAATCGTTCGTCATGGCGGCCACTCGCTTGGGTTCGGACGCGGCCAGATCGTGGAGCTCTGTGCGGTCGCGGGCGATGTTGTACAACTCCCACGGGCGGTCATGCTCGCGGACTAATTTCCATTCGCCGTCGCGGATAGCTTGATTGCCTTCGTGTTCCCAATAGAGCTTGCGGTCGCGCGGCGGCGGTTGGAGGAGGTCGAAGCCCTCTACGGGCTTGGTTGGGCGCACGCCGGCGGCGGAGCAAAACGTTGGGAAGAGATCGATCATGTGTCCAGTCCGGGCGTTCCATTGGCCCGTGGCGACGCGGCCAGGCCAACGGAGGATGAGCGGGCTGGCGATTCCGCCTTCGTGTACCCAGTGTTTAAAGCGCCGAAAGGGGGTGTTGGAAACATGGGCCCAGTTGGCGGAATAGCTCTGATAGGTGTCCTCGGGGCCAGGAGCGACGGCGGGGAGGTTGCCATAACGAATGGCGCGACCGTCGCGCGTCTGTTCCGGCATTTTGCGGACCTTTTTTTCGGCGGACGAGATATCGGCGCTCATTTCCTCGGCGCAGCCGCCGTTGTCGGAGGCGAAGAGGATGAGCGTGTTGTCCAGGACTCCCGAGTCGCGGAGAGCCGCGACAATGCGGCCGATATTGCGATCCATGCGATGGACCATGGCCGCGTAAACGGCCATGCGCCGTACTTGCCAGGGCTTATCCGGCGCGTCTTTCCAGGGGACGACTTCCTCCGCGCGCGGCGCGGTTTCCATCGTCAGGCCAAGCTGTTTTTGCTTCGCCACGCGGGCGGCGCGAATGGCGTCCCAACCGGAGGCGTATCGTTTTTCAAACTTCGCGATATCTGCTTCGAGCGCGTGCAGGGGCCAGTGCGGCGAGGTGAAGGCGGTATAGAGGAAAAAGGGTTCGTTGCCGAAGGCGCGGATGGATTCGATGGCCTTATCGGCAATGGCGTCGGTGTAGTAAAACTCCTTCGCGGTTTCAGGAATCTCCTTTTCCTGCTCGGCGAGAGTGGGCGGCTGGTAGTAACTGCGGATGGAGGCGATGGTGCCGAAGAAACGTTCGAAGCCGCGGCGAGTGGGCCAGTTGGCGCGGTTGCCATCGGAAGGGGTGAGATGCCATTTGCCGGACATGGCGGTGCGATATCCGGCGGCGCGGAGGGTCTCGGCGATGGTGGGGCAATCTTTGCTTAGATTGCCGCGATAACCGGGGCTGCCGTAATCGTCGACCATGTGCCCGACGCCTGCCTGATGGGGATAGAGACCGGTCATCAGGGCGGCGCGGGTGGGGCAGCAGCGGGCGCAGTTGTAGAACGCGGAGAATCGTGTGCCGGCGGCGGCGAGCGCGTCGATGTGCGGCGTCTTGATCTCCGATCCGTAGCAGCCGACATCGGAGAAGCCGAGATCATCGGCGAGGAGAACGACGATATTGGGACGCCGCGCTGTTGTTTGGCCGGACGCGGAAAGGGGCGCGAGTAAGGAGAGAAACTGCCGACGCTGCATTGCGGCATTGTACCTTAGGAAGGCCCGGCGCAATACGGAGACGGTCGCCGCCCGATAAAAAGTGCGGGCGGCGGACCCGCGCTCTTACGGCGCAGGCGGAACTGTCGACTCGCCGCAAAAATTGGAATAGTGGATGTCGATCTCGGCTTTTCCGGCGATCCGCGTTTCGACAGTACTCTCGACGCGTTCCGGGATCGCGGCGCCGTTGACGACCGCGTAGGTCCGGGTGAACACGACCTTTTTCAGAAACACGGACGGGCTCTTCACCAGGGTGCCTGTCTCCCGCACCGGCAGAGCGGATTCCGCATCAATCCACAGTTCCCCTTTGAAGAGGCCGAGCCGTTTCTTGCGCGGATTCAGTTCGAATACGTGGACTTGGCGCCCGTTGAACGGTTCCATGCGCTTGTACTTGAATTTGTAGTTTTTCGGGTTGATACCGGAATCGAGCGAATTTTCCGCTAGGTCGACTTCGCCGGCCATGTACTTGGTGATCACGTACGTTTTTATTGTGTTGTCACCGGTAAACGACTTTACGACGAAACTGATCTTGCCCAGCGAGGAGACGATCCGCTTGGCGAGCATGACGCCTTCCTTCTTCATCCGGGGAAGGCGGGCGGAGAAATGCATGTCCATATCCACGCCGCGCGTCATCGGCGACTGCGTGTTTACAGCGGCAAAATAACGGGCCAGAATCTGTTGGCTAATCTGAGTGGTGCTGTCCGGAGGCACCGGGTCCGCGATCAGCGAGACTGCGGCGGTGACCAGCAGGAGGAACGAAAAACGATTCAAAAATAACCTCGACGAATAATAATTGCCATCCTAACTGTAACAGTCAGAATGTCATATCGACAATTGCCGCAACAACTTTAAGATGATGGCGATGTCGATTTGGTTTCGCTTTATGGACGAATATGCAGAGAGGGCTGGAGGACGATCCGCGTGAAGGGCCGCTCCTTATCCGCCAGTCGGGCCAGAGCCAGATCAGCGGCTTGCTCCCCCATCTCGTAGCTGGGCTGGGCGACGGTACTAATAGACGGGGAAAAAACGTCGAGCCAGTCGGAATCGTCCGAACTGGCCACTTCCACGGACGACGCGGCGAACTTGCGGTCCTGCAACGCGCGCAGGACGCCGGTCATTATCAAAAAGTTCGCGACGAAAATCGCCGTTGGCGGAGGTCTGCGACGGAGCAGCCGCACGGTGCCATCGTAACCTGACTTCTCGGTCCAGTCGCCGGATTCGATCAATCGTTCATCAACCTTGCTGTTGTGCGCCTGCAGCGCCTGGCGCCACCCCTCCACACGGTCCATTCCGGCCGAGAGAGCCAACTCGCCGGTGACAAGGCCAATTCGCTTATGCCCCTTGCCGATCAAATGTTCGACGGCCGAGCGCGTACCCGTAATATTGTCCACGCTTACGCTGTCGCAATCGAATTTGAATGGCACACGCCCCACGCAAACCACCGGGCGCTTTTCCAGCACCAGGCGTTCCACGGCATCCTCGCCGCCGGCTGTCATGAACAACAACAGCGCATCGACTTGGCGGCCGCGAAACAGGGTCAAATACCGCGACTGCGCTTCATTGGAATTGTAGGTATTGCCCAACAGCAGGGAATAGCCGTCTTTCGAGAGCCGGTCCTCCACGCCCCGCACGACGCGAGCGTAGAAGGGGTTGGCGATATCGGGGATCAGCATCCCCACGGTCTTCGTGTTGCGGGTCTGGAGGCTGCGGGCGACGGCGTTGGGGGTATAGTCTAGCTTGCGCACAGCCTGCAATACACGCTCGGTAAGTTTGGGGCTGACGAACGCGGACTTGTTCACCACGCACGACACGGTGTAGGTGGAAACACGAGCGAGTTTTGCGACATCGTAGATCGTCGTCACTGAATCTATCATTATACTGACCGAAATGCTTTTGCCGCCATCGCACGATTTTACCGGCGGGACCACGCAGTGCGCACGTACCGTGCTTGTGTTTGGCGACGGGGCTGTACCGCCGGATGCCGGTCGCGTTTGGGCGTGGAGGCGGCCGGTCGGCGGCTCACCGATTACACAAACCGTTAGACAATACTTAACATGTCCTTTGCTTCGGAACTGGATGCCCTTTGCGACGCCGCGGTCAGTTTTCACGCGCGCGGCTACGCTTTTGGCTCGACCGGTAATCTCAGCGTGCGCGACGGGGATACGGTTTGGATAACTCCCACCGGACAGTCGTTGCGGCACACGACGGTCGATTCGCTGGCGGCCATCGACAGCGGCGGCGTTTCGCAAAACGCGAACAAACCGTCGAAAGAGTTTCCGTTCCATTTGGCTGCTTACGCGGCGTCTTCGGCGAGGGCGCTGGTCCATTTGCATTCCACGTGGTCCGTGCTGCTTTCGTGTCTGGATGATTTGGACGAGCAGCAGCCGCTGCCGGTTTTCACGCCGTACTATTTGATGCGCGTGGCACCGCTGTCGGTGGTGCCGTACTGCCGGCCGGGCTCGGAGAATCTGGCGGCGGTGATCGGCGAGGCGGCTGCGAAGGCGAACTGCCTTTTGCTGCGTAATCATGGATTGGTGGCGCTGGGGCGGTCGATGAGCGAGGCGGTTGACCGCGCGGAAGAGTTGGAAGAGACTTGCAAGTTGTACTTCCTTTCGCGGAATGAGAAATTGCGATTGCTGACGGACGCGCAGCGGGTTGAAATTCAGCAGGTTTTCGGAGGAAAGTGAATGCGGAACTTTATTGGTGTGCGGCATGAAGAGTCGATCATTGTCGATGAATCGACCGCGGTGACATTCCTGGGACATGCGGGCGCGCGGGTGCTGGGAACGCCGTGGATGATTATGTGGATGGAGCGGACTTCGCGCGATGCCGTGAAGCCGCTGCTGCCGGACGGTTGGGACACGGTGGGCACCATCGTCAATGTGCGGCACCTTTCGGCCGCGCCGATGGGGGCTCGCGTGACGTTTAGCGCAGAGGTGATTGAACAGACGGAGAGGCGGCTGCTGTACCGGGTTTCGGCGGAGTCGGCGCATGGCGTTGTTGGCGATGGCACGCATGAGCGCGCGTTGATCGATGTGGAACGCTTCGCGGCCGGACTCGCCAAACGCGCGTAAATCCAGCTACCGTGGAGAATATGGCGCGACTTCTCGCGGTGCTAATACTTGCCGGTTCGCTTTCCGGGCAGACGGTTTCGGGATCTTTAGAGGGGCGCGTCACCGACGCCAGCGGCGCGGCGGTCCCAGGCGCGAAGCTATCCGCGACGGCCGCCGATACGGCGCTTCGACGGCAAACGGTGAGCAACGATAGCGGGTTCTATCAATTTACTTTTTTGCCCCTCGGTGCCTATACCGTTCTCGCTGAAGCCGGCGGATTCGGGCCTGTGCAGCGCGGCGCGCAGATCGAATTGAACACGACCCGCGTCGCGGATTTTCGGTTGCAGCCGGCCGCGGTTAACACACAGGTGACGGTTGAGGCCGACGCTTCGCTCATCGAGATGACGCGCGGCGAGCAGAAGGCGTCGCTGGATGAAAAGACGATTGAAGACCGCCCGCTCTCGTCGCGCAACATGCTCTCGCTGGTGGAGATGCTGCCTGGTTTTCAGAGTTCCGGCGGTTATTCGGGCGTGAATAATCCTACGCTCTCCACCGGCTCCTACGTTTCTTTTAATGGCACTGGCACGCGCTCGGCGTCGTTCCAAATCGATGGCATCGGCAACGACGATTCCTCCGAAGGCATGTCGCGCCAGAACGTGAATATTTCGTCGATTAAAGAGTTCGTCGTGCTGACCAACGCCTATTCGGCCGAGTTTGGACGCGGGGGCACGGCGGTGCTGGTGCAAACAAAATCCGGCACCAATCGCATCCACGGCGACGCATTTGAGTTTCTGCAGAACCAAGTCTTGAACTCCAACGGCTTCTTCAACAACACAGCGGGCAACAATGCCAATGGAACTCCGGTGATTCCGCGCGCGCCGTACCGCCGCAATCAGTTCGGCTATACAGTGGGCGCGCCGCTCATCAGGAATAAGCTTTTCCTGTTCCATGGTTTTGAGCGCACCGAACAGCGCGCGCACACGACGGCCACGCGTTGGGTCTTTCCCGCCGGGACGAAAATTCAGATCGGCGATTGCCGCCTCTGCGTCAACCCGGAGGAACATCCCAACGCCGAGGCCGACCGTGCCTACCTGCAGGCCATTCTCGATCGTTTTCCTAAAGGCGGCCCCAACAATCCGGCGTTTTGCGCCAACTGTTTCACTAAGCAATACGCCAATAGCTTTCCCGATCAGGACTACTCCGGCAAGCTCGACTGGATACGTTCGTCGCGTGATAACTTTGCGCTCCGCTATCAATACAGCCGCCAAAAACGCTTCCTCGGGCAATTGATCGAGGGCGAAGCCACGTTCCAAAACCACCGCTCGCAGAACGTTGG
>CAMDKT010000004.1 GCA_945900935.1 Candidatus Sulfopaludibacter sp. SbA3
CCCCGAATTCAAATCCAATCCCCCCTCATAACTCCAGGCACTCTCCGGCCGCAACAACGGATTCCCCACATTCCCCGGATCCCGATAATACAGATCCGTATAACTCGGCAACCGAAACGCCCGCGACGCGCTCGCCCGCAACTTCACCCCCGAATGCAGCCAAACGCCAGCCCCCACACTCGGATTGAATTGCCGCTGCATGTTCCGGTAAATCTCCTCCCGCGCCCCAACGGTAAACGAAAACCGATTCAACGCCCGCACGTCCCAAGCCGCATAAGCCGCCCCACGCCCCCGCGAATGCACACCCAAATTGTTGCTCACAATCGAGTCATGCAAAAATTCGACCCCATAATGCAAACGGCTCGATTTCGGCAAATCCTCCCGCCGCCGCAACTGCGCCTGATACCCCTCCGCCACATGCCGGTTCGTAAATACCTGCGGCCGCTCCCGGAACAACACAAACAAATCCGAATGCCGCCGATACGCAAACGCCGCCTCCGTCTTCTCCCCAAACCCCTGCCGAATCCCCGCAAACCAGTTCTTCGTCCGCTCCCACGAATTAAAATTTCCGTAAAACTGCTCCGCCCCAAACGGGCGGTCATTATGCGCCAAACTAACTTCCGTCCGCCGCCACGAAGTTGTCGACGCCACCGACAGATTCCGGTAGTCCCGGTTCGCCATAAACCCGGTCGAAAAATCCCGCGACATCGTCAACTGCTGCCCCAACGTCCCCCGCACATACGCCAACGAAGCCCGCTGCTGCTGCGTCCCCCAGTTGCCCAACCCGGCCCGCAATCGAATCTCCGAATGCTCCGGCGGTTTCGTCAAGAAGTTCACAACCCCCGCCGTCGCGTCCGACCCATACAGCGTCGACCCCGACCCCTTCAACACTTCCACCCGCTCCAACGCATCCACCGGCACCGGCACATCCATATTCAAATTGGAAGACTGCACGCTGTTCAACCGCATCCCATTCCACAGCACCAGCGTCTGCCCAAACGATCCGCCGCGAATCGACAACCCGCTCTGTATCGCCCCCGGCGCCCGTTCCCGCAAATCCAGCGACGCATCCAAATTCAGCAAATCGGAGATCGTCCCCGTCAACGGCGCCAATTCCCGCGCCGGAATCGCCCGCACCGCGCGGTCCGCCTCTTCCAACGGAATCGGCTCAAAAACGCCCGTCACCACCACAGTAATTTTCTTCTCATCAGCAATAAGAGGCAACGCAGCCACCAACAATAATCGAGACAACATGAGTTCCTACGATTTTACCGCGCTAGACTCAAGCCCATGAGAATCTTTCTCCTTGTCCTCATCGCCATCACCGCTCAAGCCGAGTCATTGCAAGACCGCACCCACCGATACTTCATCGATCTGATCAAGCTCAACACCAGTAACGCCCCCGGCAACGAAACCCTCGTTGCCAATTACATCCAAGCCGAGTTGAAGAAGGAAGGCATTGCCAGCGAGCTCTTGGGCAACGACCCAAACCGCCTCAACATCGTCGCCCGGCTGAAAAACGTTGGCCCCAATCGCCCCTTGTTGATGATGGCCCATAGCGACGTGGTCCCCGTCGAGCCCAAACTCTGGACCGTCCCCGCCTTCGACGCCGTGCAAAAAGACGTCTTCATTTACGGCCGCGGCGCTGTTGACACCAAGGCCCTCCTGGCAGCCGAAATGGCGATCCTGGTCGAGCTCAAAAACACGAGACTCAACCGCGACATCATTTTCTTGAGCGAAGCCGACGAAGAAGCCGGCTCCACCGGCATTCAATGGCTGATCCGCAACGCCTGGGATAAAATCGACGCCGAGTTCTGCCTCAACGAAGCCGGTGCCCGCGCGATGACCGATGACGGCGCGGAAGTCTTCCAAATCCAGACATCGGAAAAAGTCCCCACCCGCGTCATCCTCGTCGCCCGCGGCTCCGCCGGCCACGGTTCCCTCCCCCGCAAGGACAACGCCGTCGCCCACTTATCGGACGCCATCAGCAAGCTCACCAAGGCCTACATGCCGGTGCAACTCAACACCACCACCCGCCGCTACTTCACTGAACTCGCCAAGCTTGACGAGTACAAATGGCTCCAACCGCTGCTCCCTAAACTCGAAGCCAACGCGAACGAAATCGGCGACCGCGATTCCGAACTCGACGCCCAATTCCGTACCACCGTCTCGCCCACCATGCTCCGCGCCGGCATGAAAGTCAACGTCATCCCCAACCAGGCCGAAGCGCAGCTCGACGTCCGCCGCCTCCCCGGCGAAACCAAGGAAGAGGTTTACGCCAGATTCCGCAAAATCATCAACGACCCCGCCATCGAAGTCCTCCCCGAACCCGGCCAGGACATGCCCGCCACCGAGCCCAGCGCGCTCACGACAGACCTCTACAAAGCCATCGAAACAACGATCAAAAAGCAGAACCCAAAAGCCGCCGTAATCCCCTATATGTCCCGTGGAGCCACCGACGGGGCATTTCTCCGCGCGAAAGGAATGGCGGTCTACGGCGTCCCCGTCTTCACCCGCGACGACAAACCCGGCCGCGCCCACGGCAACGACGAACGCATCCGCGAAACCACCCTCCGCGAGGGTGCGGCGTTGTTGCTCAAGATCGTTGAAGCAATCGCCAAACAAACCGTGCCAACGACCAATTAATTTGAACTTACGAAGCCCGCCGCTGACCCAATCCTTCCGCGATCATCGCCGTTACGAGCGTGTTCAGGCTAACGCCTTCCTGACGAGCCCTCGCGACAAGGCGCGCGTGAAGGCTGCGGGGCACCCGCTGCCGCCATTGTCCGCTCACTGGGCTTGGCTTTGGAAGCGCATCTCCATGTTTGGCGCAATCCAAGAGATAGGCCTTTACTGCGTCGTAGCCTTGCTCGAAAGCTTTCTCCGGCGTCTCCCCATCGGAGATGCATCCCGGCAAATCCGGGTACTCTATGGCGAACCCGCCGCCATCGGCTTCCGAGAGAGGGCGTATTGTGAATGGGTAGGAATGAATCAGAGCCTTGTCAATTCTCATTTGCCTCACTTAGCTTGCTGATGAAATCGACGGACAGACGAACGTAAACCGGCTTGATCGGCCGTTGAGCAGGTACTGACAGCCGCCCGGCAATTGGATGCCGAAACACGGCATGGCTCGTTCCGTGTTGATCGTGATCGATGCCCAATGAGCGCGCTACAATCTTCAAATCTTCAATCCGCCAATCGCGCGGATTGCGCCGCATTTTAGCAACGAGCTTCGTCGCGTTCGATACGATCCTATGGTATCACTCGCGGTACCAAGACTCGCCGTTTTCGTCGCGTGGGCCGTGATCGTTCCAATCCTGCGGGTACTGCCGCTCGGACGGAGTTCTGATCGTTACCGCGCTTTTGGGACACGCCAGCCCGGGCCATGCTCAAAAAATTTCCGCGGCTTCGCCGCAGTGCCAGGCAACTGCCTGCCATAAGATTTCGAACCTCTCGTTCCCGGAGCATTCTCGAAAGCTACAGGGTCAAGGGAAAAGTAAAAAGAGTTAAGGGACAGGTAGTTCCCCGGTACAACGAAAGCCGATATTGTCGTTCCGGTACGCTGGATGAACGACGTTGCGGACCGAGGCGCGCACGCCGGATGCATAGCTGTACCAGGAGCCGCCCCGCAACACGCGACGCTCGCCGGTCGAAGGTCCTGTAGGATCGATCACCGGACTCGAGCCAGTGTATGTTCCTTCGTACCAGTCCGCAGTCCATTCCCAGACGTTACCGAGCATATCGTACAGTTTGAACCCATTCGGAGTTTTCTGTCCAACTGGATGGGGCTTATGATCCGAATTGTCACGATACCAAGCGACATTCTCTAGCTCCGCGTAGCGCGCCCCGGTGGTTCCTGCTCTCGCCGCATACTCCCACTCGGCTTCAGTGGGGAGCCGCATCCCGGCCCACTCGCAATACCCTTGGGCCTCGGCCCAATTGACAGCGGTCATTGGCAGTGAATCCCCGCTGTGGGTTAGACTCGGCATCGCCTTTCCGGTTGCGGCGGCAAATCGCCGATACGCTCCCACGGTAACCGCTGTCTGTCCCATCCAAAACGCCTTACTGATTCGTACCTCCCGCACCGGCTTTTCGTTGTCCTGGCAATTCGTATCATCTCCCGGCGAACATCCCATCCGAAACGTGCCGGCCGGAATGCGGACATAGCGCAGACCATCCTTGGGGTTCGTCCTGACTTCGAGATCGGCAATTGTGACCGCTGGCGAAGGAACAGATATTAATGCGGGGCGAGGGGCCGCCACAACCGGCGGTGGATCCGCATGTAGCGGTGCCGTCATCGGCGCACCGCCCAGCCACTCCTGCAACTGCAACAATTCTTTACATCCCCGGTCGAACTTCTCGGCAGCCTCAAGCAATTTCTCCGCGCGTTCCCGGCCTCGTTTCAGTGCCGCCAGCCCCTCCGCCGCCAACCGCCGAGCCTCCACCTGCTTCAATGGAAACACCGTCCGCCGCAGCTCCACCTCCACCTCCGTCAGCATCGCGTATCTACGCTCCGGCGCCTTTTCCAAACACTTCTCGATGACCTGTATAACGGGCGCAGGCAGCCCGCTGACCACTGAGGCGAGTGCCGCCGGCGCTGAGTTTACGATCCCGTTCTGTATTAAGTACTCGGTAGTACCGGGAAACGGATGCCGCCCGCTGAGTAACTCATACGCCACCACGCCGAACGCGAACACGTCACTCGCGAAACCGGAAATACCGAGTGTCAACTGCTCCGGCGCCATATACGAGAGCGTACCCCGCAACGCACTGCTCTTGTCCACCGTGCCTCCATTTACGTCCCGCCGCTTCGCAATCCCAAAATCCAATACCTTCGCCACGCCCTCGGGAGTAACCATCACGTTCCCAGGCTTCAAATCTCTATGTTGCACCTTGGCTCGGTGGGCGTGGCCCAGCGCGTCCGCGATCTGCTCTAAGATCAGAACCCGTTCCAATAGTCCCGGAGCCGGATCATTCCGCATCCATTTCCACAGCGTTTCCCCGGCTACCTTCTCCATCACAATCATCAGCCGCCCTTCCCAAAGGAAGGCGTCCAGTACTGAGACAATATTCGGGTGGTTGAGCCCCGCGAGTATGCGCCCTTCGCGAACCAATTCCGCCATATCCGCTCCCGGATCCAACAGCGCCTTGATCGCAACGGCACGATTCAACCCCGAATCCACGGCGGAATATACAACGCCGAAGTTGCCCCGCCCGAGTTCCCCGACGACCTGATACCGCCCGATGTCCATGGTTTCCCGCTAAGATGCAAGCGTAACAAACGTGCCGTCTGTTTGTCGAGATCAACCGCCCCGCATGAACGCCCGAGAAAGCTTCAACGCGCCGGCAGTCCACTCGCACACAATCCGCGTCCGCAACCGAAGCCGATTGGTCCAAGTCCTTGCCTACCTGAGTCTCGCCTTAGAGATAGGAGAAACGGCAACGGATTTGACTGGGGGCGGGCCGCCGGATCACATGGATCACCGATGTCCCGGTTTTGATACACTCCATTTGTGCGGCCTATCGTCTTTCACGCCAAGGCCAGCGAAGTGATTCGTTCCTTCCCGCGGAACATTCAGGATCGTCCCGGCAAGGCCCCGTTCCTTTTGCAGGTCGGTAAGTAACCCGGAATGCCGCTGTCGCGACTAATGCCATCGGTCGCGCCCGGCGTCGCGGAAGTGAGGTTGCACAGCGAATCTGGACAATTTCGGACGTTTTACCCTAAATCCGGCGGTTCAAGATAGAGATTTTCACCCACTCACCCAATGGGTGAGTGGGTGAAAATTGCCGCCAGCCCGCCATTTGGGCCTTTGGACTCATGTGGATAGATCAACTGCCGGATCTAGTGTCATGGCTCACAGAATACGGCATCAAGGCATTCCGAGTTCAGCAGAAAAACGAATCAATTTTCGCAACACATCCTCGGGGCCGTTTGATCCGGCAACGCATCTTGCCAAGCCTACCTGAGTCGTTACCAATGGTAAGAACATAAACGGTCTCGTTACCCGCTCGGCGGTCATTGATCATCACCATCGGAGAATTCAACACTTCACGATCACTCGCCGCCCGGCGCCCAAACAGGATGGACGATGCAGGCCGGGTCCAATCTCAAAAAGTCAGCTTTACCGCAAGTTGAATTTCCCGCGGCCGGGGGCTGAATGCGGTCGCCGTCACAACGCCAAAGGTCGTCGACTGCGCGTTATTCCCGGGCGTATCGAAAACCGGCGTGTTGGCCACGTTGAACGCCTCACCCCGGAGCTGGAGCGTGATTTTTTCCTTGATGCGGAAGTCCTTAAAGATCGACATGTCGATGTTCTCGACGCCGTCACTGGACACGTTCGGAATGGTACGCGAGGCGTTGCCAAAGGTGAAGGGCGCGGGTACCGAGTAAGTAGCTGTATTGAACCATTGGGAAAGGGACCGCGTGCCTGTTTTCGGGTTCTGTCCGGCAACGACATTCGGGCGGTTCCCGCCGCCGGCGTTGAGCGCTATCGTACGTCCGCTTTCGAACGTTCCAATGGCGTTGAGTTGCCAGCCGCCCAGCAGGAAGCGGGCGGCGGCAGGACCTTGCTTGAACCAGGGCACCGACCACAGAGCCGTAAGCACAAGGCGTTGAGGCACATCCTCGATGCCCTTCGACCTATCCTGCCGCAGGTTGTACCAGTTGATAATGCCGGTGTCGGGTGCGCCGCCCGGACGGACAGCGCCGCCGCTGCCGGCCGCCGCGTCGATGATCTTGCTCAGCGTATAGGCGGCCAACATCGAAAATCCTTGCGAAAAACGCTTTTCAATTTTGAGCGCGAACGCATGATAGATGGAATCGCCGAGCGAGGACCAGCCGCCGGTCACGCTGTTGTACTGCGGATACGGACGCAGCAGTTGCTGGCGGGGAACGGTCGCCCCGCTGAGCGGTCCGGTCTGAATAATTCCGAAGAAGGGATTCGGCACCGACTGCGTCAATGCGTTACCCAGAGAGAAATGAACCGGATCAAGCTGGTTCAGGTTGCGAGTTTGCGCGGTGAGAACGTGGGTTCCTTTGCTGCCTACATAGGCGCCTTCCACCAGCCAGTTGGCTTTGGGTTCCAGTTGCAAGGTGAAGTTCCACTGCTGCATGTAGCCGGGCTTGGGATCTCGCATTTGCGTTTGCAGATCGCCGCCGAGGAGCGTCAACGCCCCCAGCGAGCTGCCACTGGGAATGTTCAAACCACTCGGGAACGGATTCGGCATCGTGTCTCTGGGCGTCAAGCCGGCGTCGATTGAAGTGACCATGGGTGTGATCGCCGCGTAGCCGGGGTAAGTCGGAATGCCTGTGCCTTTGATGGGAATGTAAAGAACCCCATAGCCCCCGCGCGCCACCAGGTTCTGGCGGAATTGCCAGGCGTAGCCGAACCGCGGAGCCCACATCTTGTACGTCGGGTCAGTGATATACCGTGTTCCACCGTTTGCAGCCGGAAAAACCGGGCCGCCGCGCAGGCTCAATCCCGGCACTTGAATCGGCGCCGTCAGATTCGGATCGAAATTGGCGTAGGCATTGAAGCGCTCCGTTTGCGGCGCCTCAAGCTCCCATCGCACGCCGAGGTTCAGCGTAAACTTGCGCGTAACCTTCCAATCCTCCTGCAGGAATGCGGCGTGATAGTGCTGGCCGATCGCATAGTCCGGATTAAAGACGTTGGTTCCCGTGGCAGGCGTGCCCAGAAGGAACGATGCGGTGCCGAAGCCCGACGTGGCGCTCGGGGCGTTGGGGTTCGGTCCTTGCGTGAAGCCGCGGTTGAAGTTGAACGCGCTATTGCCGACGCCGCCAAAGTTGAACGCCGAGAACCGCTTGTCATATCCAAATTTCAGCGTGTGGTTGGACAGGATCTTCGTCGCCATAAGACTGGTGCCCAAAGCCATTCCGGTGCGGATCTGGTCTGGCACGCCCGCGCCGAAGTTAGTGAAGTCCGAGATATTGAACACAGGGAACGCGCCTTTCGGGGTGAAGTGGCCGCGCTGGCGCTGGTTGATAAAGGACTGCGGGAATCCAAGGGAAGTCAGGTCAAAGTTCTTGCCAATGTCCTGCGAGAAGGGACCAAAGCCGTTTTCTCCATCGGTGTTGATTCCGGCACGCGCTTCAAGCAGGAACGTGGCCGAGAACGAATGCGTATACTGCGCCGTACCGCTGTGACGGGGGATGGCAATGCGGCGGCCATCGGTGTCGATGACGCTATTGAAGAAATTCGGAAAGAGCCACGGCTCAAGCACGTCGCGAGTGTAACGAATGGCGAACCGGCTGTTCTGGGTCAAATTATAGTCTGCCTTCAGCCCCCACGTATACCGGTCGATGGGACTTTTAGCCGCCTGGAAAAGGTTCTGCGCACGGCTGTTTGGCAGTCCTGGCAGATTGCCGGCGGGCACCAGCTTCAAGATTTCCTGCGAAAGTTTGCCGACGCGGTTGGCTGGAATCACGTTTCCCGGAAAAGCCTGGCGAACGAAACCGCCTCCGCTGGCGACCGTCGTTAGCGGGTCGTAGATCCCGATGAGTTGGCCGGCGCCGGTCAGCGTTTCCGAAAAGTCGCCAGCGCGTTCGCGGGCGCTCGGGGAGGAGATGATGCGAGTCTGCGCGCGCCGCTCCCGGTAACCTTCGTAGTTGAAGAAGAAGAACGCCTTTTCTTTCTTGATGGGGCCCCCAAACGTCCCGCCAAATTGGTTCGCGGCCAGCGGAGCGAGAGGAGCCCCAGACTGGTTGTTGAAGAAACTGTTCGCGTTCATGTTGTCATTGCGCAGAAACTCAAACAGACTCCCGTGGTACAGATTCGTACCCGAGCGGCTGATCATACTGATCACGCCGCCGCCGGTGCGTCCGAACTCGGCCGACATCGAGTTGGTGAGCACCTTGAACTCTTGCGTGGCATCGACGGTTAGGTAAGTCATGGCTCCGGCGGCGTCGCCAATTTTATCGTTGGCCACGCCGTCGATCAGGAACGAATTGAGGAGCGGCTGGCCCCCACTGATATTTACCGCCGCCGTGCGCCACGTGGACAGCACTTGTCCGCCGAAGAAGCCCACACCGCGCACGGTGGGAATCAGGTTGGCGAGCCCCATCGGATTGCGCCCGCTCAAGGGCAGATCCATGATTTTCTGCTGGTCCATCACGGTGCCGAGGGACGACGTGTTGGGTTCGAGCAGCGGCGTTCCGCCGGTCACCTCCACGGTGTCTGTCACCTGACCCACGGAGAGCGTCACCGGAATCGCCAGGGACCGGTCCGCCTCGACGACGATACCGTCGCGCCGGAATGTTCGGAAGCCGGGACTGGTCGCCTCAAGAACATAGATTCCCGGCTGCATCAGCGGAAACTGAAAACTCCCTGCGCTGTCGGATGCGGTGGAGCGGGCGACCGCGGTTCCGGTGTTGGTGAGCTTGACAGCGGCTCCAACGACGGCCGCGTTGGTCGTGTCAACGACGGTTCCAGTGACGGAGCCGCTAGTCACTTGGCCGTAGCCGGGAGGAAGGAGAAGCGCCAGAATCACGCCCAGGGGCGCGAGTGCGCGAAGAGTAGCAACGAAGGGAAGCATGGGTCCACCTTGACCGTGTAACGAATTTAGAACTTGATTGAGTATACCCCAGCAAGGAGAAGGCGAACATCTCGAAATATGGTTGTTCCCATCGCCCCCTCTTCCCGCGCCGGAAACTACATCGTCACGCTGAACCATACGCAGGAACCCCGCCTCCCTTCCCTCCGCGGCGATCCGGAGAACAACCGCTTCCGCCTCAGCCTGCTGCCCCACTCAGTCGACGGCCGCGACCACCGGCACAGGCCTGGAATTTCTCGACCAGATCCTGCCGGATTCGCGCTTCACCGCCATCATCGGCAAGCAGCGCCCGGCGGATCCCATCAAACCCACGGGACCGAAACTGGTGCTGATCAACAATGAATCCGGTGCCGACTCCACGCACCCGTTGTGGGTCAAGCTTTGACAAGCCTACCGCAGCAGCGCCCCGCCAACCATCTCCTGCAACAATGGCGAAACCGGATACGGATGATGCCGATACTGCCGGAACCCCTCCGCATACTTAACCCCATAACTCTGCCCGCGCTGATGCGTCCACTCCTCCATCGTCCGTAAATAATCGTCCATCCCGTGCTGCCGCATCAGCCAGTTTCGCTGGCTCGCATGGGCCGCCAGCATCTCCCGCTTCAACGCAAACTGCGCATCAATAATCACCCCGAACTCCGGATGCACAGGCCTCCCCTCCCGGTCCGTCCCCTCCACCGAGTCCATAAAATACAAGTGCGGAATCGCTTCCAAAGCCGCCGCCACGCCCGTCTTGTAATTCGGCGCTGACACCGCGAAACAGGCGTCCCGCACCAACATGCTCGTCGCCTCATGGTCACAGTGATAATCGCTCGGCGCCGAAGTCAGAATCACATCCGGCCGAATCGACCGTATCAACTCCACTACCCGCCGCCGCGAAATGTCGTCGTTGAATATCGCCAAATCCCGAAACTCCGCGCATTCGTACGAAGCGCCAATCAGCGCCGCCCCAGCCGCCGCCTCCAATCGCCGCATCGCCGCAATCTCCTCCGCCCCATATTCAGCCGAGCCGCAATCGCCCGGCGTCATCGTCACCACCGTGATCCGATGCCCCTTCTCCGCCAGCAGCGCCAACGTGCCCCCGGCCAGAATCTCCATGTCATCCGGATGCGCGTGTATCGAAAGTATGTGTCTTGTCATGTGTGTTTTTGCCGTTCAATTTCCGCCAGCAAAACGTCCGTGCGTTTGCCGGCATGTATCGTCGCCGTCTCAATCGCCGATATCAGCATGGACCGCAATCCATGCCGCTCCAATTCGTGTATCGCCGCAATCGTCGTCCCGCCCGGCGTAATCACCTGATCCCGCAATATCGCTGGATGCAGCCCCGATTCCCGCGCATGTTTCGCCGCCCCCAGCACCGTCTGCTCCGATAGCCGCAGCGATATCTCGCGCGATAATCCCATCTTCACCCCCGCCGCCATCATCGCTTCAATCACCATGTAAATATACGCCGGTCCCGACCCCGACAACGCCGTCACCGCGTCCATTTGCTCCTCATCCACAAACGCCGTCACCCCGACAGCGCGAAAAATACTTTCTACCTGCGCGCGATGCTCCAATGTCGCCAGCGCGTTATGACAAATTCCAATCGCGCCTTCCTCCACCACCACCGGAATATTCGGCATTGCCCGGAACACCGGCATCCGGCACTGCGCCGCGTCCTCTATCGCCCGAATCGGCAGCATCGCAGCCAGAGAGATCAATATCTGCCCCTCGCTCAACACATCGCGTATCTCTTTCACAACCTTCGGCACAGTCCCCGGCTTCACCGCCAAGACCACAATATCCGCCCCGGCAGCAGCCGCCGCATTCCCGCCCGCCGTCACCGATACGCCCAACCGCGAACGCACCTCCGCGGCCCGCGCTTCACTGAAAGTCGTCGCCCGCGCGTCCCCAACCGCCACTACGCCGGCCTTCAAAATTCCTCCCAGCAAAGCCGACCCCATGCTCCCCGCGCCCAGCACCGCAATTTTCATAAACTCCCATATTCTCACGCGAGCGATACAATAGGAGAATCGCATGCCACTCCGTAGCTACACCATCACCCAGGGCCGCGACCGCGCCCCCGCCCGTTCCATGCTCAAGGCCATCGGCTTCACTGACGCCGACCTCAAGAAACCCATCATCGGCATCGCCAACACCTGGATCGAAACGATGCCCTGCAACTACAACCTGCGCGCACTCGCCGCCCACGTGAAAGAAGGCATCCGCGCCGCCGGCGGCACGCCGATGGAGTTCAACACCATCGCCATCAGCGACGGCATCACCATGGGCACCGAAGGCATGAAAGCTTCCCTCGTCTCGCGCGACTTGATCGCCGATTCCATCGAGCTCACCGCCCGCGGATACATGTTCGACGGCATCGTCGCCATGGTGGCCTGCGACAAAACGATTCCCGGCGCGGCCATGGCACTGCTTCGCTTAAATATCCCCAGCCTCATCCTCTACGGCGGGTCCATCCTCCCCGGCAAACTCGGCGACCGTGAACTTTCGATCCAGGACGTCTTCGAAGCCGTTGGCGCCAACGCCGCCGGCAAAATCAGCGACGCCGAACTCCTCGCCATTGAAGACCACGCCTGTCCCGGCGCCGGCGCCTGCGGCGGCCAGTTCACCGCCAACACCATGGCCACCGTCATGGAAACCATCGGCATCGCACCCATGTTCACCGCCAGCGTCCCGCAAGTCGATCCCCGCAAAGCCGACGTATCCCGCCGCTGCGGCGAACTGATTCTCAACGCCGTTAACAAGGATCTGAAGCCCCGCGATATCTGCACCCGGCAGGCCTTTGAAAACGCCATCGCCTCCGTGGCTGCCAGCGGCGGTTCCACTAACGCCGTTCTTCACTTATTGGCCATGGCCGCCGACGCCGGCGTTGAATTGAACCTCGACGACATCCACAACATCAGCCAGCGCACGCCGCTCCTGGTCGACATCAAGCCCGCCGGCAAATTCTTCGCGGTCGACGTCGACAAAGCCGGCGGCATCCCCGTCATCATCAAACGCCTCGTCGACGGCGGTTACGCCAATGGCGCGGCCATGACGGTCACCGGCAAGACTCTCGCCGAAGAGATCCTCGACGTCAAGGAAACACCGGGCCAACAGGTGATCCATCAACTCGACAATCCAATCAAACCCTCCGGCGGCCTCGTGATCCTAAAAGGCACTCTGGCCCCCGATGGCTGCGTCATTAAAGTAACCGGCATCGTCCGCAAGGAACAGCGCGGTCCGGCCCGTGTTTTCGACCGCGAAGAAGATGCGATGACCGCCGTCACCGAAGGCAAAATCAACGCCGGCGATGTGCTCGTCATCCGTTACGAAGGCCCCAAAGGCGGCCCCGGCATGCGCGAAATGCTCGCCGTCACTGGAGCCATCATGGGCCGCGGCCTCGGCGACGACGTAGCGCTGCTGACCGACGGCCGTTTCAGCGGTGCCACGCGCGGATTCATGATCGGCCACGTCGCCCCGGAAGCCGCCGACGGCGGCCCCATCGCGGCCGTCGAAGACGGCGACATCATCCACATCGACCTCGATAAATTCACCATCAACCTCGAAGTCCCCGCCGATGTCATCGCCGCCCGCCTCGCCAATTGGACCAAGCCGGCCCCGAAGTACAAGAGCGGCGTGTTTTCCAAATACATCAAGCTGGTCGGCTCGGCGTCCAAGGGCGCGACGACGGACAATTAGAACGAATGCAACAAACAGGCGTTGGACCGTTTGGCAGAGTTGATTCGGGACCACGCTAGCGGCGGCGACGGGATGCAGTTTTATCCCAACGGCCCAGGCAAAAAGTTCTTCGCCGAGACGATCCAAGGGAAGCGTCCGAACTTACCGCCGGAACGTCAGCGTCGCCTTCCCGGCCTCGCCGGCATACATCAATTCCACAATCTGAATGGACTGATCTTTCCCCCGATAGGGGAAGAAAATAAGTCCCGCGATCGGCAATGGCCGTTCGCCTTCGGGTAGCGCCGCCTTCTGCGCCCGCTGCTCCATCGCCCGCCGCAACGGGAACGGCATCTTGGGTGGTGATGGCTTCGGATCACTACCACCGCCGCCGCCGGTGGAGATCCCGCCCTTCGACTTGCTCTCTTCAACCGCCGGCGGAATCCATTCCGGATCCGACAGCGACTTCATCACCAGCCCGTATTGCTGACTGGGAATCACCGTTTTCTTCCCGTTGATCCGCACCGAAAAATCTTCGAACGAAATTTTGACTTTCAAATCCGGCGTGCCAAGAAACGCCACTTCCACCGAAACGTAATCTTCGGAGGACAGCGGCCCCTCTATCGTCGGCACCGAGTGCCCAACAAAATCGGCGGCCAGCGTGATCTTGCCCAGCTTTTCCTGGTTTTGATAATCGGACGCCCCGGCCCGGACGGGAAGTCCTTGGATCTCGCCAGGAGGTTGGGCAAACAGGCCCGCGCCAACCAGCAATACATAGAGTCGAAAAATTCTTGAGTAGTGCATCCCTGCTGCCAAGTTACCAGTTTCGAACAACATCTTCAACCCGAAGGGAACACTTCTGCCGCATTACCGGGGTGGCTAACTCGCCCCGGGCCGCGCAGCGCAATGCGCGGATTCGTTTCTGATCGAGACCCGCCCCCCGGCACCGATGAGCGAGAGAGTCCGCAGCTGCCTGCGAACAGCGCCACATCGTCATAGTAAACTGTTGACGGAGGCCCGCAGGTCATGACAATGCCAACGAATCAATATGTCGAAGTTCGCAATGGCGGCTACTACGTCGCGGGAACTCGCATCGGGCTGGACGTTTTGGTTTACGAATTCCGCCGGGGGGTGGTGGCCGACGACATGTTCCGGTCGTATCCTTCGATCGGGTCACTGGCGAAAGTTTATGGGACGATTACGTTTATTTTGGAGCATCCGGAGGAGATTGAGGCGTATCTCGCCGGGCAGGACCGGGCCTACGAGGAAATCAAGAAGCGATACCCACTCCCGCCAGAAATGATCGAACAATTCGACAGGGCAAAAACGGAACTGTCCGCAAAGAAGGTATGAGTATCCGGTTTCAAGCGGACGCCAACCTCAATCCGGAAATCGGGAACGGCTTGCGGCGAAGAGAACCGGCCATCGATTTTCGAAACGCGCTTGGAGTCATTGCAGACGGTACACTCGATCCTGAAGTTCTTCGCATGGCCGCTCGGGGATATCATCGAGGCGCTCCTATTCATTTGGCTCAACTGGAGCGACGAAGGACTTCGCAATCAACTTCGCTGGCTCCCGCATCCCTAATCGCGCCCAGCCCCCTACCGCAACTGAACAAAGAATCCGAACTCCACCTTGCCGAAGGTTTCTTTGAACTGACCGCTGGGTTTATAGATTTTGGCCTCGGCGCGGACACCAAAACGCTGATTGATGTAATACCGTAAACCGCCCCCGAAATTCACCGCCGCATTCGTGGAAGCCGCGGAAGTCAATAGCACCGGAATGCCTTCCACGTTGACATTAAACTGCCGTTCGGGCGCGTAGATCATGCCGACGCCGATGACGCCGTACGGCACGACGGGAAGCTCGCGAATGGGGATCCGAATGTGGACGCCGCCATGAAAATCGGTGAGCGGAATGTTGTAGCTAATGTCGACAGGCCTGGTGAGTCCGGGTATCGTACGGCTTTGTCTGCGGCCAATGCCGGGGAAGGAACTGAACTCGGTGTAGGGCAGGATCCATTTTGTGGCGGCGTAGGTCACGTTGGCTCCGCCCATGAAGCGGGATTTATCGATGCCGTAGCTGGCTCCCACGAAGCCGCCAACTTCGTAACTGCCGGCCCGGACGACGGAAGCCGTCTGCGCCCTTAGTCCGATCATACCCAATACCGCCAGGCAGACCACGCAAAGTATATTTTTCATACCAGGTATCCTTTGTTTTATTGATTTTTGCCGCCGCCCCAAACGCTGACAACCGCACCCTTTTATAATAAAGCGGAAAACCGCGATTGTCCGGCATCATTTTTTCAGCGGTATGATAATGCTTAAGCGTGTACTTCCCCCGCGTAGGACGATTGATCGCGGAGGCGGCGGGATTTCGCCTTCCTCCTGGCCGGGCGCGGCGGAGTGTGCGGGCATTTGCGGAATCCGGCGGCGGCGGGAAATCGGGAGCGGCCGCGACCGGCCTTTGCGCTGATAAGGGCAGGCATCAATGAGCGAACGGATCGGCAAATACGAGATTCAGGCCGAGATCGGCCGGGGTGGATTTGGCCGCGTATACCGGGGCTATGATCCGACGGTGGGCCGCGTGGTGGCGATTAAAGTCTTGCTGCCGGAAGCGAACGACCCGGAGTTCCTGACTCGCTTCAAAATGGAAGCCACTACGGCCGGGAACCTGCATCACCCGAATCTGGTGACCATACACGAGTTCGGTGAAGAGAATGGTTCGCAGTTTCTGGTGATGGAGTATTTGGAGGGAGAGGAACTCCAGAAACTCATCAGTGAACGCCGGCCGATGACGCTGCTGGAAAAAGTAGAGATCATGCAGCAGGTGGCGGCCGGGCTGCACTGTGCGCATGAGAACCACGTCATCCACCGGGACATTAAGCCCAGCAACGTCATGGTGCTGAAGGACAATCTGGTAAAGCTGATGGACTTCGGCATCGCGCGGCTCGCACGAGGCGGCACGACGCGCATGACCAAGGCGGGCTTCCTGGTGGGCACGCTAAACTATATGAGTCCGGAACAGTTCCGGGACGCCGAAGTGGACGCGCTATGCGACATCTGGGCCTTCGGCGTGATTTATTACGAGTTTCTCACCGGGCGTTTCCCCTTTGGGGGGTCGTCGACTCCGGCGATCCTTTACAGCATTACAACGGTGGATCCGCCGTCGCCATCCTCCCTGGTTCCCGACTGCCCGGAAGCGCTGAGCCAGATGATCATGAAGACGCTGGCGAAGGACCGGGACCTGCGTTATCAGAATCTGCACGAGTTCCAGCTCGACGTTGGGCCGATCCTGCTCGACATGCGCCGCCAGCGCGCCGCCGAACTGCTGCCGCAAGCCCAGGCGTTGTTTGAACAGGAGAAGGGCGAGGAAGCGCTGAAGGTAATGCGCCGCATTCTGGATCTGGAGCCGATGAATGTGCCGGCGCGCAAACTACGGGAGCGGATTCAGACCATGGCGCAACAGCAGGCCATCGTTCCCAAGGTCAGCGCATTTAAAAAAGCGGGCGTGGAGCAGTTGTCGCAGAAGCGGTATGCCGAGGCGATTCAGTCCTTTGAAAACGCCTTGCGGCTGGACTCGGCGAACGCCGAAATCCGATCGCTGCTGGAAATGGCAAGGGGTTCGGTTGGCCAGTATAAGCGGGCGCAGGAACTGGCCGAAACCGCGGCGGGGTTGGCGGACAATAAGAACTTTGAAGCGGCGCATGAATTTGTGCGGCAGGCGTTTGCAGTGGATCCCTCGAATCAGCGGGCGCGCGAAGTGATGACGCGTGTGCAGCATGCCTTCGACAATCAGGAGCGGCGCCGTGAAGTGGAGCAGATTCTTAGCGACGCGCAGGGGTTGATTCAGCAAGATTCCTTCGAAGAAGCGCTGACGCTGTTGAGCGAAGCGAGTAAGCGGTTGCGCGAACCGGCTGAAGTGTTGGCTGCGATGGAGAAGGCCGAGGCGGGGTTAAAGGCCAAAGGGGAACGGGAACGCGTTGCGCGCGCGATTGTCGAGGCCGATGCGTTAACGCGCCAGGAGCGTGTGGATGAAGCGGAGAGCCTGTTGGAGCCGTTCCGCGGGGAAACTCCGGAGGATCCGGCGATCCTGCAGGCGCTGGAGCGGTGCGGGCAGGCTCGGCAGGCTGCGCAGCGGCGGGAAGCGGTGCGAAGGGTGACGGACCGCACGCGGATACTGCAGCGGGACGGGGAATTGGAACGGGCGGTGGCGCTGGTGGAGAGGGCGCTGCAGGAGTTCAGCGGCGATCCGAATCTGACGGCGCTGCTTGGGGAAGGCCAGGAGATGGTGCGACAGCGCGATGAGCGGCGCGCCATTGATGAGACGTTGCGGCAGGCGCGCGATTTGCGGTCGGCGGGGGACATGGCAGGCGCGGGGAAGGTGCTGGAGGCGGCGCGGACGAAGTTCGGCGACGTGCCCGCGCTGGTGGGACTTGCCAAAGACATCGGCGGTGATTTGCGGGCGAAGGAAAACCGGGAAGCCGCGCACGGCATTGCGAATGCGGTTCGGGCGTTGACGGCTCGCGGTGACTGGGCGGCGGCGAGCGGGAAGTTGCGGGAGGCGTTGGGGACGTATCCGGGTGAACTGGAACTAACCGCCCTTTCCGAAAGCGTAGAGCGCGGCGTGGCCGAAGACGCGACGCGGAAGGAACGCGATGCGGCCATAGCCGCGGCGCGGGCGACGCGGAAGCGAGGCGACCTGACGAAGACTGGAGAGGCCGTAGACGCCATGCGTGCCAAGTATGGCGACTGGCCGGCGCTGCTGGAATTAAACCAGGAAATTGAGAGCGAGCAGCGGCTGCGTGAAAAGCGGGATGCGGTAGCCAAGGCGGCATCGGCGGCGCGGGAGCGGATGGCGAGCTCGCAATGGGACGCGGCGCGCGCCGTTTTGCGAGACGCAATGGAACAGTACCCGGCGGAGCCGGAATTAGCGGCATTGCTTGACAGCTTGGAACGAGGGCTGAGCGAGCAGCAGTTGCGGAAGCGGAAGGAAGAGATTCTAGGCGGCGCGAGGCGGCTGGAAGAGCAGGCAAAGGACGCCGAAGCGATAGCGGCGTTGGATGAGGGGTTGCGGCTCCTCAGTGGCGATCCGGAGCTGATTTCGGCGCTCGCGGGATTGGCGGCGAGGGCCGCGGAGCGGAAGCGGGCCGGGGATATTTCGGCGCGTATGGAGCGAATCGCGCAGTCCATTGAAGGCGGACAGTTTGACTTAGCGCGCCGGGAGATTGACGAGGCCACGCGTCAGATAGGAGATCAGTCCACGCTGCGGCGGCTGTCGGAGGAGTTGGATCTCAAGCGGCGGATGGCTGAGATGGACTCGACAGCGCAGGGGATTGAGCAACTGATGGCCAAGGGGGCGGTGGCCGAAGCGAAGCAACGATTGCAGCAGGAATTGGCGGCGCATCCGCGGGACGCGCGGCTATTGCGGTTGCAGCAGGCGGTGGAATCGGAATCGGTTTTCGTGGAGGCGCTGCAGCGGGTTGAGCAGCACCTGAAGACAGGGCGGCTGGAACTGACGGAGACGGCGTTGCGCTCGGCTGCGGGGATGAAGCCCGGTGATAAGAAGGTGGCGAAGCTCACGCAGCGGTTATCGAACGAGCGAGAGAAGCTGGCCGGTGAACGCGTGAAGACGCTCAAGAAAGCGCAGGAATTGTTGGGCCGTTCTTCGTTCGACGAAGCGGCGGCACTGCTGCGCGGTTTGTTGGATTCGAATTCCGACGATGCCGAAACCGTGGCCGCTTTGGACGAGTTAAACCGGGCGCGCGGCGCGCACATCAAACGACAAAACTACGCGGCGCGCGTAAGTGATCTGGAAGCCAAGCGCCGGGCCGACCAGCCGCAGCAAGTGAAAGAGGCGGCGGCGGTATTGTTGGCGGAATTTCCCGATGACGCGCAAGCTCGCGGGTTGATGGAATGGGCCGAGCAGCGATTGCATGCGATGGGGGCGACATCGATTCAGATGCCGGTGCCGTCCATCTACTCCGGCGTCAAGGCGGGTCTGTTCCTTGGTTTGCTGCTCACTATCGCCGCCGGTGTTTTTTTGGTACTGCGCGGGCCGAAGGAGGCCAAATCGGCCTGGTCGGCCTCGACGGATAAGATGACCTTTCAGTGGCGTCTGGGCGAGGGGTTGCCGGAGCCGAAGCAGATTGCGCTGTCCAGCACCGGCGGCGCGGTGCCGTTGAAGGCTGTCAGCAGCCAGAGTTGGCTGACTGTCGATCCGGGCCAGACGGCCACTCCGGGCCAGTTCGCGGTGGCGATTTCGCCGTCGGCAATGACGCCGGGCGAGTACAAAGGAAAGGTCACATTAGAAGACACTGGCGCGGCGCCGAAGACGCGCGAAGTGAATGTCACGTTGCGCATTCTTCCACGCGCCGGGCAGGCGGTTACGCCGCAGGGCGGCAGCCTGACCACCGATCTCGATCTGTTGCCGTTCGAAGTTCCCCAAGGCTCGGGGCAGTCCGATAGCAAGGTGCTGCGCGTGCGGGGCACGGGCGTGAGCCGAGTCAGTGTGGCCACGCGGGGGCGCGGCAGTTGGCTGCGCATCTCGCCGGTGTCCTCTGGGCTGCCGGCATCGGTGAGCGTTTCCGTTTCGGCGGAGGGCTTGGCACCGGGACCGTATCAGGGGGAAGTGATCATAGCCGCTGAGGGTGTGGCGAACGTCATCCATCGCGTGCCTGTCTCGCTGCGCGTGCGCGAGGCGGAGCGGCCGGGTGTCCCGCCTCCGGTGGTGACGCCGGTGAAGGCCGATCCCACGCCGCCGCCCAAAGAGATGCCGAAGGAATCGCCCAAAGAAATACCGCCGGTGCCCACGCCTGGGGGCACGTACGCGGGCTTACGGCGCGGCAATATTACCTGGGTAGGCGAGTTGGCTCCGGGCCAGAAAATTACGATCACGAAAGACGGCGTGACCAGCGGCGGCGGAACGGCCAGCGGACAGATTTTCACGGGTGACGTGGCGATCAACGTGGAGGTACGGACGCAGGGCGTTGCGCTGGAATCGGCACCCTCGCCGGCAGATCGTTTTTCGCGAATGGTGCTGGTAAATCAGAGCACGTCGTCGATCTCATTGGTCCAGATTCGATGGACCGTTCGGGATTAGGTTGAAAACGTTGTAAAATCTAGGCAACCGCCGATGCGTATTGCGCTTTCGATATTCAATCTATTGTTGTTGCCGTTGGCCATGGGGCAATCCCCATCGCGCCAGGCATTTCTGTTGATCAACTCTGAATACCAGAGCGTCCGTCCGCTGAGCGTGAATGACGCCGGGTTGAACGAGTTGAAAGCCGCTCTGATCGCCGCTAACTTTGCGGTTCGAGAGGAGCGAAATCTAACGCAGGACAAGCTGGCAAAAGATTTCGACCGGCTATTGCTGGCCGCCGTCAAGCCGGGCGACACCCTGCTCTTCTATTACTTCGGCTACGCGATTCAGGCCAATGGCGACAACTTTCTGGTGCCCGTTGATTTCGATCCGAAGAAGACCGATCCTGTCCCGTTTCGAGCGCGTTCGCTTACCGGCTTCATGCAGATTCTGGACGAGAAACAGATCGGCCTGAAAATGATTTTGATCGACGCGACCGCGCAGGCCACGGACCTGCTGGCGCGCGCCACGGGGCCTGGTCTGGCGCTGCCGGACCTCACCGACATTCGCGAAATTGCTTATCTCTCCAGCACCGCGATGAACGCGGTGCCGCTGCCGTTGAGCGATGCCGAACACGGGCTGTTCACCAAGCATGTCTCGGCGCTAATCCGCAAGCCCGGCACAACGCTGATTGAACTCCTGACTGGCGCGCAGAGTCAGGTTGCCGCCGAGTCGAAAAATTTGATGCCGTTCTATCTGCCGCAGGTCACGCAGCCGTTCCGGTTCACCGAGCCGCCGCCGCCGCCGAAAGTAGCGCCAGTGAAGGCGGTGGACGAGTTCATCAGCAAGGATCGCGTGAATTCGCGGGACCGCCAGCCGTATGTTTTCATCCCGGCGGGCAAGTTTCTGATGGGCTGCGCGGCGGGCGACAACAAGTGCGAGGATCACGAAAAGCCGCAGCATGAAGTGACGATCAGCAAGGCCTTTTGGATGGGCGAGACCGAGGTGCAAGTGGAGGCGTATCAGAAGTTCGCCGACACGGCCACGCCGAAACGCAAGATGCCGCGCGCGCCATTGGACCGCAAGGGCTGGAACCAGACGAATCTGCCGATGGCAAATATGTCCCCGGCAGATGCGGAGGCTTTCTGCAATTGGGCCGGCGGTCGTCTGCCGACCGAAGCAGAATGGGAGTACGCCGCGCGCGGCGGGAAGGCCAATGAAATTGTCCCGCTGAATGCTGAAACTGCCCGCGACAAAGCCAATTTTCATGGCAAACAGGGCAATGACCGGTTTGACTTCGTGGCTCCGGTGCGCCAATTCGATCCGAACGGTTTCGGATTGTTCGACTTGTCCGGCAACCTGTGGGAAATTACTTCGGACTACTACAGCAAGACGTATTTCGCCGAATCGGCAAAGGAAGATCCCAAAGGTCCCGCAAGCGGTAAGGAATGGGTGGTGCGCGGCGGTTCCTGGAATAGCGACCCGAAGCTACACTTGCGCATTTCGTTCCGTAACAAGGGCCCGGGCGGTGAAATCGTCGGCTTCCGTTGCGTCCTGCCCGACTCTGAGGAGACGCGCAAACTGCTGCGCTAAAAAAAATATGACTGACTTCCGAATCGCCGTCCTTCCTGGGGACGGCATTGGCCCCGACGTGACCGCCGAAGGCCTGAAAACACTACGCGCCGTGGAGACCGCGATTCCTGAACTGCGCTTCCATTGCGACGAAATGTCCGTAGGGGCCAATGAGTTCCTGCGCGGCGGCGACCCTCTGCCGCCGGCGACGATGGAGCGAATGAAGGACTACGACGCCATCCTGCTGGGTGCCATGGGGCTGCCCGGCGTGCGCTGGCCGGATGGGAAGGAGATGACGCCGCAGATCGATATCCGGGAGATCCTGGATCTCTACTGCGGCTTGCGGCCCATTCGGACGTATCACGCCGATGACTCGCCGCTCAAAAATGGCGCGAATATTGACTTGGTGCTGATTCGCGAGAACACCGAAGGCCTATTCTTCGGGCGGCATGGCAGCGCGGATTTGAACGGCGACATGGCCCAGGACACGATGCGGGTGACGCGCCATGCGTCGGTCCGGCTGTTTCATTCGGCGTTCAAACTGGCTCGTGAGCGGCGGAAGAAAGTGACGCTCGTCGATAAGGCGAACGTGCTGCCGACGATGGCCTATTTCAGGCACATCTTCCAACAAGTGGCGGCGGAGTATCCGGATGTGGCGACGGAATCTGTCTATGTCGACGCGGCCGCGCTATTTCTGGTGCGCCGTCCGCAGGACTTCGACGTGATGGTGACGGAGAACATGTTCGGCGACATTCTTTCCGATCTCGCCTCCGGCCTGGTGGGCGGGATGGGCATGGCACCGTCGGGCGACATCGGCGACAAATACGCTGTGTTTCAGCCCAGCCATGGCACGGCACCGGACATCGCCGGCATGGGGATCGCGAATCCGGTGGCGATGATACTGTCGACGGCGATGATGCTGGACTGGCTTCCCGGCGAGGCGTCCAAGCAGGGCGGGCGGTTGCTGCACCGGGCTGTTGAGAGCATCTTGGCGGACCCTTCGGCGCGAACGCCCGATGTGGGCGGCATTCTGAAGACACACGAAATGGGCGACCGGATTGCGGCGGCGGTTCTGGCGGCTAGTACGTAAAGAAATGGTAACCGCGTAACATCTCTGCTACAAAATCCGTAAGTTCTTTGTGTTAACCAGTCAGCCATTGACCGAAATGCGAGAAAGCCGGCCATTAGAGACTTCCTATCCCGCGATGGGGCCGTTCGGCTCGCGTCCCCATATGGGGTTGAAGCAGTTTGTCGAAGCGCGGCGGAAGTTCCTGCTGGAATATTAACCGACCTGATTCACCGGAGCGCCATTGGCGAATGCGCGCACGTTGTTGACGGCGACATCCATCAGCCGGCCGCGCGCTTCCAGCGTGGCCCAGGCCATGTGCGGCGTCACGATGCAGTTCTTCGCGCTGAAGAGAGGCGAGCCATTGACGGGCGGTTCCTGGGGCACAACGTCGATGCCGGCACCGGCGATGACGCCGTTGTTCAACGCGTCGGCCAGATCCTGCTCGACAATGAGCGGGCCGCGTGAAGTGTTGAGCAGAAACGCTGACGGCTTCATCGTCGCGATGCGCGCCTCGTTCATGAGGTCCTTCGTGTCGGGGAACAGCGGGCAGTGGAGGCTGACGACGTCGGACGTGGCGATTAGCTCATCGAGATCCATCCATTGGAAATCCGCGTTGGCCAGCGGTTCGCCGGGCTTGGCATCATAGGCGGCGATCTTCATTCCGAGACCGGCGGCGGCAACGGCCGCTTGCCGCCCAATGCGGCCGAACCCGACGACGCCGAACTGCTTGCCGGCCAGCTCCATTTGCGGGCTGCGCCAAAAACTCCAATCGGGATTGCCGTTCCAAACTCCCGAGCGGACGAGTTCGCTGTGGCGGCCCACTTGATGGCAGAGTTCGAGCAGCAGAGCCATGGTCATCTGCGCCACGGAGTGCGTGCCGTAGGTCGGCACGTTGGTGACGGTGACGCCGCGTTCGCGCGCGGCGGCGACGTCGACAATGTTGTAGCCGGTGGCCAGTACGCCGATGTATTTCAGTTCGGGCAGCGCGGCGAGAGTAGCGGCGGAGAAGGGGCTCTTGTTGGTCAACGCGACGGTGGCGCCCGCGGCGCGTTCTACGACTTGCGCTTCGGGAGTGCGGTCGAAGACCTCCACATCGCCCATCGCGCGGAGGGCGTTCCAGTTCAAGTCACCGGGGTTCAGACAGTATCCATCAAGGACGACGATTCGCATTCACACGAGTATACAGGCTGGGCCGCGATTCCTGGAGGCGTGGAGCCGGAGCGGTTGGAGAGGAAGGCAATGCGTTTGCCATCGGGCGACCAGAGGGGAGCGGAGTCGCGCCAGACGCCTTGGGTCATCTCGCGCGGGCGCTCGCCAATGACGTCGATGATCCAGAGGTTTTGCGCATTCTGGTCCTTCATGATGTCGACGTAGCCCCGGGAAAATGTAGCGGAAGGCGAGCGATGCGAATTTGGACCCTTCGGTTTTCAGGGGCCGAGCCGCCGTAATCCAGGCGGATTCTAAAGGAAAATCCTTCCCGAATTGTGGGAATCGGGAAGGCTGTGGTAAAAAGGGTCTAATGGCTTATGTAATTGCTGAACCCTGCATTGGGACGAAAGATAGCGCGTGTGTTGATGCTTGCCCGGTCGATTGTATCCATCCCAAGAAGGACGAACCCGGCTTTGATGAGGTCGAGATCCTGCACATTGAACCCGTAGAATGCATTGATTGCGGCGCTTGCGTCCCGGTCTGCCCCGTTTCGGCCATCTTCGCCATCGAAGACCTGCCCGAGAAATGGAACGAGTTCGCCGCCCGGAACGCTGCCTACTTCGGCAAATAAACCGCGCAGCACGTATCCGTTTCCCAAACTTCGACGCGGGCGACCTCGACCCGGAATTCCGGCTGCATGGCAGGCACGGAGGCGCTGAACTGTTGCCATAAATAGTGCGCGATGTTTTCCGCCGATGGATTCACCGCGTCGAACGGCGGCACTTCATTCAGGAACTGATGATCGAGGACGCCGATGATCCGCGCCATCTCTTTTTGCAGCGGCACGAAATCGATGAGCATGCCCATGGAATCTACTTGCGGGCCGGCGATGGTGATCCTGGCGCGCCAGTTGTGGCCGTGTATGGGCTCGGTTTTGCCGTAATAGTTGCGCAGCGCGTGGGCGGCGGGGAACATGGTGGTGACGTGGACTTCAAACATTTTTGCGGAAGAACTCCTCGACTTTCGCGAGTTCGGTGGTGAAGGCGTAATCGGGCAGGCTGTCGAAGAATATTTGCCCGTAGCGCTGGCGGGTGATGCGGTTGTCGAGCAGGACGAGCACGCCGCGGTCGGTGCGGCTGCGGATCAGGCGGCCGAAGCCCTGCTTGAGCGCGATGGCGGCTTGCGGGATCTGGTAATCGCGGAAGGGCTCGCCGCCCTGACGGCGGACGGCGTCGGTGCGGGCGGCGACGACGGGGTCGCTGGGGACGGCGAAGGGCAGTTTGTCGATGATGACGCAACTGAGCTGATCGCCCTGGACGTCGACGCCCTGCCAGAAGGAGGACGTGGCGAAGAGAACGGCGTTGGGCGTGTTCTTGAACTGTTCAAGGAGCGCGCTGCGCGGAGCGGTGCCTTGCAGCAGCACGGGGTAAACGACTTCGTAGGACACGCGGTCGTGGAGTGCGCGCATGGACACGTAGCTGGTGCAGAGAACGAAGGCGCGGCCGCAACTGAGGTTGAGGATTTTGATGATTTCTTCGGCGGCGGATTTCGGGAAGGCCGGGTCGCGCGGCTCGGGGAGATGCTGGGGGACGTAGAGGAGCGACTGCTCCCGGAAGTCGAACGGACTGGCGACGTTGAGCGTGCGGGCGTAGGAAATGCCGAGCCGTTTTATGAGGAAATCGAAACCGCCGCCGACGGAGAGGGTGGCTGAAGTGAGGATGGCGGAGGGAACGCGGTCGAACAGCCTTTCAGTAAGAAGGGGGGAGATGTCAATGGGGACAGCCTGCAGGAATACGCCGCGGTTGCGACGTTCAATCCAGTAAACGAAGTCTTCGGAGACGCCTTCCAAATACTGCTTCAAATCCGCCTGCAGCGTGCGGGCGCGGGCGAACAGCGGGACGACTTCGTCCATCGATTCGCGGATCATTTGGAGCTGAATGCCGGTTATTTCGAGGGCGTTGAGGATGTCCTCGTAGACGTCGCGGAACTGCTCGATGAAGGCGGCGCGGCGTTGGAAGCCGGTGCGGCCGTCCTGGATTGGGAAGCAGGCGAAGAAGCGATCCGCAGCGTCCTGGAGGCCGATGAGGACGCGGTCGAGTTCGGGAGTGCCTAGGCTTTTGCGGCGGGCCAGGCTCAGAATATCTTTGCGCAAGTCGTCGACCATGAAGTTGCTGACGGAGAGGCCGAAGTACTGGCCGGCGACGTCTTCGAGCTCGTGGGCTTCGTCGAAGACTACTGCTTCGTAATCGGGGATGATGCCGCCGAAGTCCTTTTCCTTGACGGCGAGATCGGCGAAGAAGAGGTGGTGGTTGACGATGATAATGTCGCTGGCGATAGCGCGGCGCTGCATTTCGGTGATGAAGCAGCGGTCGTACTGGGCGCATTTCTGGCCGGTGCAGAGCTCGCCGCGGGCATCGACTTTGGCCCAGGCGGAGGAGTTCTCGGGGAGGGTTTTAATTTCGGCGCGGTCGCCGGTTTCGGTGGTCTTTCCCATTCGCGGATGAGTTGGAAGTCGGCGACTTCTTCGAGGCCGGAAAGGATGGGTTCGCGCTCGGCGTCGTAGATTTTTTGGCGGCAGGCGTAGTTGGAACGGCCCTTCATGTAGCAGACGCGGAGCTGGTTGGCGAAGTGCTGTTGGAGGAAGGGGATGTCTTTGTAGAAGAGCTGTTCCTGGAGGTTCTTGGTGCCGGTAGAGACCACGATGCGCTTGGCGGCGAGAATGGCGGGGACAAGATAGGCGAGAGACTTGCCGGTGCCCGTGCCGGCTTCGACGAGGAGGTGCTTGCCTTCCGCGATGGCGGATTCGACGGCCTCCGCCATTTCGAGTTGACCGGGGCGGAACTCGTAATTGGGATGCCACTGGGAGAGGGCTCCGCGGGGCGCGAAGAAACTACGCGCGCTTACGGTGCGGGTTTTCTGGGACATCCAGACTCCAATCCCCTGTGGAAAACTGGTGCCTGGCACCAGTTTTCCACAGATTTGGAGGAGTTTTCCACAGGGCTAGTCTTCATGGACGACGACGTTGGTCGCCTCCGCGGTGCGGACGCCGTAGTGTTTGGCTAGGATACGTTCCAGTTCGCGGGCGATGCGTTGGGGCTGCTCGGAGTTGTCGAGCTCGAGTTCCACTTTGAAGTAGATGTCGAGGTATTTCATTAGGCTAATGATACGATGACCACATGGATCGCCGACAGTTGTTTGGAATGATGGCGGCTGCGCCGCTCGCCGCCGCCCCTCAGAAATACACGTATCGCCTCCGTTATGCGCCGCGCATCGGGATGATTGCGGAGCCGGTGGAACGGCAGTTTGAGATCATCGCCGAGAACGGATTTACGGGCTTTGAGTACAACGGCCTGCCGAAGCATTCGTTCGCCGAGATTGAACAGTTCCGGAAGAAGATGGACTCGCTGAAGCTGACGATGGGAACGCTGGTGGTGAACCGCGGCGGTTGGAAGCCGAGCGCGATGGTCGATAAGAAATTCCACGCCGATTTTCTGGCCGATGTGAAGAAGGCGGTGGAGATCCACAAGATTATCGGGAATGAAGTGGCGACGGTTTGCAGCGGATTGGGCGTGGACGATCTGAGCTACACGCAGCAGACGACGAACTGCATTGAAGTGTTGAAGCGGGCGGGAGATTTGTGCGCGGGAACGAAGTTGAAACTGGTGCTGGAGCCGTTGAACGCGCGGGTCGATCACGCAGGTTATTTTGTGGTGTTTTCCGATCATGGCGCGGAGATAATAGCCAACGCGAATCACCCGCATGTACGGCTGCTGTTTGATTGCTATCACCAGCAGATTTCCGAGGGGAATTTGATCAACCACATCAAGAAGCATTATTCGCAGATCGGGTATTTTCAGACTGGGGATGTGCCGGGACGGAAGGAGCCGGGAACGGGCGAAGTGAATTGGAGCAATGTGTTCAAGGCGATTCACGGGTTGGGGTATCAGGGGATGATTGGGATGGAGCATGGGTTGTCGCAGCCCGGGATGGCGGGTTTGATGAAGTGTTTTGACGAGTACCGCAAAGCGGATGGGTGGGGGGAATAGTGGCTACTTGCACGATTTGCGACACGAGAAAAGGGAAGCGTTACTGCACGGCGAGGGGCGAGGATATTTGTACCCAGTGTTGCGCGACGGAGCGCGAGGTGACGATCAACTGCCCGCATTCGTGCGCGTATTTGCAGGAGTCGCGGCTGCATGAGAAATTTCGCCATGATGACGCCGGGATGCCTCACACGGACGTGAATATCAACCAGGAGTTTATGAAGAAGTCGGAGATGGTGCTGATGCTATCGGCGGCGTTCTTCAACCGAGCATTGCAACCAGTTCCGAATGCGACGGACCGCGACGCGCGGGAGGCGATCGAGGCGTTGGTGGCGTCGTTTCGCGAGGGGAAGGAGATTGCGCCGGAGGGGGAGATCGCGGCCGGGATTGCGGGACGGTTCCGGGAGAAGATGGGCGAGTTCATCAAAGAACTGAAGGAGCGGGAGGAGGGGCCGTTCGCGGACCGGTTTATGCTTGGAGTGTTGGTATTCATGGCGCGCGTGGCGTATGGGTATGACAACGGCAAGCCTTTGTCACGGGCGTACGTGCATTATCTGCGAAGTACGTTTCCGGAAGGGGCGGCGTGACGGGATTGGTGATCTTTGCGCATGGGTCGAGCGTGGCGGCGGCGAATGAAGCCGTAGCGCGGGTGACTGAGCGGATGGCGGTCGAGGGCGGCTATTCGCTGGTGGAGACCGCGTTTTTGGAAATGGCGGAACCGGACTTGCGGGAGGCGGTAGCCCGGTTGGCGGCGCGGGGAGCGGATCGCATCGTGGTGATTCCGTATTTTTTGACGCTGGGGATCCATTTACGGCGCGATTTACCGCGGATTGTGGAGGAGTTGGCCGGTGTTTACCAGGGCGTGCGGATCGATGTGACGGAGCCGTTGGACGGCCATCCTTCACTGGTGGGGATACTTCTGGAGAGGGCGCAGGCCGCGTTGCGGGCATGACGGCCACGCTGGTTCGCGTGACTGATTTGGCGCAGGGGATCCGGCATTTCGTATTTGCGGTTCCCGTGGCGTTGGCGTTTCAGGCAGGGCAGTTTGCGTCGTTGACGGCGATGGTTGGCGGGCGGGAAATCACGCGGGCGTATTCGCTGGCGGCGGCGCCTCGCGGGGATAATGAATTTGAAATCTGTTTGAACCGCGTGGATGACGGCGTGTTTTCGCCTCACTTGTTTTCATTGGGAGTGGGCGACACGATTGAGCTGAAGGGTATATTGGGGACGTTTGTTTGGCGGGAGCCGTTGATGGATTCCATTCTGGTGGCGACTGGCACCGGGATTGTGCCATTCCGAGGGATGTTGCAGGACTTGTTTACGCGCGGGACGGAGCGGCGGATCACGCTGATTTATGGCACGCGTCATGCGGAGAGCTTATTGTGGGTGGAGGAGTTTCGCGCGTTGGAGTCGCGGCATTCGAGCTTCCGGTTTGTGCCGGCGGTGACGCGGCCGACGGGCGATTGGACGGGGGCGACTGGCCGTGTGCAGCCATTGTTGTTGGAGGCGATGGGCGGGCGGCGCGACGTGCAGGTGTATGTGTGCGGGCTGAAAGAAATGGTGGATAGCGTGCGGGCGTTGTGCAAGGAACGGGGACTGGAGAGACGGCAGATGATTTACGAGAAGTACGACTAAGATCGTACAATCGAAGGAATGGAGAAGCGAAGTTCGCGGTGGCTGACGTTGGGGGGCGGGATCGTTGTACTGTTTGTGGCGTCGCTCGCGATCTTACTCAAAGTCATTCCGGAGCCGCATCGGAACTTAGACTACTTAGTCATCGGCGCGGTGGCGACATTCCTATCGATGATTCTGCTGTGGGTGGCGCTGATGTTCGGGCCGAAGGAGTAGGGCTGTTGTTGAGG